>JAFDAE010000226.1 GCA_019314005.1 Deltaproteobacteria bacterium
GTAATTGTCAACTCATCTTTATTGCTAATAGAAACAGGAATCTCTTTTTCGATTGTAGCCCCACGGGAAATTCTTGCTACCGTGGGATGATTTTTTGTAACTCCTCCGCCGGCAGCTCCACCAATAGAAAAGCCTCCCACACAGAGCGGTCCCTGTGACAAGGCATAGACCTTGCCGTTCACACCACGCAGCGGCGTAAGAAGGAGTGTCCCGCCTTCAAGACTCTTGGCATCACCTATTGAAGATATAACTACATCAACTTTATTGCCTATCCTTGCAAATGGAGGCATTTTAGCAGTTACAACAACCGCGGCCACGTTTTTTACTGTTACACTATCCCTGTCTACTTTGACGCCCATCTGTTCTAACATATTGACAAGTGACTGCACGGTAAAATCGGTGGTGTCCTTATCGCCGGTCCCTTGTAATCCAACCACCAGACCGTAGCCGATAAGTTGATTGCTCCGTATCCCCTTGATCTTCGATATGTCCTTTATCCTAATTCCATATGCTGACACAGCTATTGACAGACATAAGCAGACCGTAAGACTAATTATCTTCAATTGCTTCCCTATTTTTTTCATAATTCCCCCGTTAAAATCGCGTCGTGTCCATCCAGAAATGGTAGATTTTGTCCCAAGACAAGGCCGCACAAAGGTTTCTGCCGGAGGCGTAGTCCCGCCAAGGCGGGACGGAGAACGCAGTATTGGGGCAAAAGATGCCGTTTCTGGGCTAGAATGGCCATACCTGGTCTATTATCCTCGCAAGCCAACCCGGTTTCTGTTTATCTGCGATAACCCCCTCGCCGGAGTATTCGATTCGGGCATCGGCTATGTATGTTGATGATATTTCATTGTCTTGAGAAATATCATCGGGGCGAACAATACCGGAAATCGTTATATATTGAGTTTCATTGTTTACCTTTATTTCTCTCCTCCCTTTGATATAAAGGTTCCCATTCGGAAAGACCTTAATCACCCGCGCCGCAACATAGGCGGTGACTTCTCCATCCCGAGTTATCTTTCCTTGCCCGTCAAACTGCGGGTTGATATTAGCTTTGAACATGCTGGTTCTGTCAAATCTCGAGTTCTTTCCGTCCAGAGATTTCATGTACCCCAACAAGTCGGTGATTCCAGCCTCAATACTCGATTTTCTACTCGTATTGGTTGTCGCGTTCAAATTCCCCCTCGGTCTCTCAGAGATTCTGACGGTAACAACGTCACCCACATGCCGCGCTCTCATGTCCGTAAAAAGTCTGGCGCCATTTTCAATCCAAAGTGACCCTTCCTCCGGTTGCACGGCATTGTAAAATTCATCAGGGCAGACTTTATGCTGAGCGGGCTGCATTGCAGTTTCTATTGAAATATCCTTTGACATCCCTCCACTCAAAGAAGCGCAGCCTGATAACAGAACCAACGATAATACCGCAGTAATAATTTGTGTTGACTTCATAGTGACCTCATGTCTTTTAAAATTGAACCTTCACTGTTGACGCGTCAATGACCCGGGCCGAAATGATCTTTTTTGACACAGAGTTTTTTACTTTAATCATATCTCCGGGGCGCCCCTCTTCTAAAGTTTTGCCGATTACTGTTACCCTAAGCGCTGCTGATTCCGCCACAATAACAACCTGGTCTCCCTTGTTAACTACAGGGACATCTTCAAGCATATCTCCCCGCAGGTATTCACCAGATCTAACATAACGTTTAAGCCTTTGTCCTATGACTACTTTCTCGTCTGAGACGATATTCAGCGGAAGCTTAGATATATCTTTACGGATTAATTTAACATCATTTTCAGTTACAACCTCGTTTCTTTTTAGCGTGCGTACAGTACAAAATACTTTCTTGTATGAGTTAACCCATCCTGAAAGCATCACCCGCTGTTCGCTCTTGTTATCTATATACACGAACGCCGTAACACTCATGTATCCCAACATCTTTCTATCGCTATTATCCGCGATTTTTAGTGTGACAGCGCCTGCAGGAATGGGCCGATTCCCTGTCACCTTAAAATTGCTTATGCTAAAGTCAGCGTTATCTTCAATGCGATCCGCTACGTATCTGTGAAATAAATCTTTGTACAGCTTCTTGGAAACTATTTGAGATACTCTTGCAACCTCCACTGTTTCGGGGGATGTTATGGTTGCATTGACAGGCCAAAATCGTTTTGAGCGGAGTATAGTTAATATACGCTCACCCGTGAGTGATCTGGTGTTGCCAGGCCTGGAAGAACTACCCAGGCAGACAGAACCGATCTTTTGCGTGATATTTCTTTCGCCTTTTATTTCTGCGATATCCTTGAGATATATCTTATCCCCTCGGACTGAAGCCTTTGATTTAACAACTATACTGAGAGCGGTATCTTCACCAGCCGTTGAAAGACCATAACTTATCAGGAAAATAAAGACTGCCGCGACTACGATCCTAATGCCTTTTTTCATAACTACTACCTCTTAAGAGCGTTCGCCATCTGAAGCATACTGTCCACGGTCTGAATCGCCTTGGAATTAGACTCGTACGCTCGTTGTCCAATAATCATAGCGACCATTTCCTCGACCACATTGACATTTGACATTTCCAAGAATCCCTGGGCAATCGTGCCGAGTCCATCTACCCCCGGCATCCCTTCTATAGGCTCCCCGGATGCATCAGTGGATCGATACAAATTTCGCCCCATAGAATAGAGGCCTGCGGGATTGGCAAATGAAGATATGTTGATATCCGCGGAAGTTACTTCTACATTATCCGGACCAAAGGCGACAAGATGTCCGCCCGAATCAACAGAAATCGATATAGCATTTGATGGAATGTTTACTTCAGGCTGCAGTCGGTCGCCATCTGATGTGCAAATATAGCCGTCACTGTCGAGTTTGAAGTCCCCCGCACGAATATACACCTCCTCCTCAGAGCTTATCACCTTAAAAAATCCTTTCCCCTCAATGGCCCAGTCAAGCTCATTTTGGGTCTCTCTGTAATCGCCCTGAGAGAATATCTTTTGAATTCCCACAGTCTCTGTCCCCAAGCCAACTTGAATTCCGACCGGTATCTGATTCCCGGCCGCGGTTGTAGCGCCGGCAATCCTGAGCGTCTGATACATATGATCCTGAAAGCTAGGGCGGCTTTTTTTGTAGCCGCACGTGCTGACATTGGCAAGGTTGTTGCTGATTGTATCAATGTTCATCTGTTGCGCAGACATGCCCGATGCTGCCGACCATAATCCCCTCATCATAGTTCCGTACCTCCTGCTATAGTCTACCCACTTCGTTGATCAATTTAGAATTAGCTTCATCAAATGTTTGGATAACCTTGACGTAAGACTCATATGCCCTATGTGTCTTAATCATCTTAACCATCTCTGCGAGCGGATTGACATTTGACGCCTCAAGATATCCCTGTTTCACTGAAAGCGGATCAGGATCTATAATACTCCCTTCACCGTTTGGATCATCGTATACGTATAAAGAATTCCCTTCTTTTTTCAAAAAATTACTATGCGTAAAGTCGACTGCCGACAGAGTACCCACATGGCTTCCATCCACAGTAACATCACCGGATATAGTTATGGCTATTTCAGCTCCCTTAATCTGGATCGGACCATTGTCACCTAACACTCTGTCACCGTTCTGTGTTACCAACATATTTTCAGTATCCAATAAGAAACTGCCGTTTCTGGTGTACCGGATTCCACGGTCGGTTTGAATTCTAAAAAATCCCTTCTCACCCAATGCGACATCAAGTTTATTACCGGTGTAATTCAAACTTCCCTGGCTTAGATCAGTCGACTGCTTCTCTTTCAATACTTCATCAAACGTTAATATATCCTTTTTAAAGCCTGCTGTGCTTACATTGGCCAGATTGTTGGTGATTATCTCCATGTGTTGTTCTGCAAACATCCCGCCTGTAATAGCCTCATAAATACCTGATACCAATGTCCCGTTCCTCCTTAACCCTTTTAATTCGATTTTATTGCCATGTATTGCAATGACAGTGCCAAAATATGACTCGAATGGACTGTTCGTCAATGGGTGATTTTGTTCGAACTCACGAAAGCTGATAACACTAACCAGAGCAACGCGTTAGTCTCCACAAGACCGAACAACCTTTCCAAACAAGGACATAAAATTCATTTATATACATAGAGAAAAAATCAGGAAAAAAA
>JAFDAE010000027.1 GCA_019314005.1 Deltaproteobacteria bacterium
ATGGCTGCAGAGATAGCCCAGTCACAGGAAATTAGTTATGCCATGATCGGTGCACTGCATGCCCGTATGAACCGTACCAATCTTGGCAACATCTACAAGTACATCAACCGTGCATTCAGTAAAGAATTGCAGGTGGTATTCCACTTTGATATTATCAAGTTTCAAAAGAGTCTCATTAAACATGAGGCCTATGTCAAATTCTGCTCTGATAACGGGGACCTTTTATCTAACTAAAATGCAGGCCCTTATGTTTCAAGGTTGACGAGTTGGACTCCAAATCCGACTGTGCAAGGTTCGATTCCTTGAGGGTCTGCCAACTATTGAGGGGAGAAATATTATGGGTAAAGCACCAAGCAACACAGAAGTACTAAAAAGCAAAGCCCTGATGGTTCGGTTGGTCCGTAAGAAACTGAACAGGAACAAAATGGACAAGGATCTGGGGGTCCTGATACGTGATCTGAAATCGGTCACGGAGTCAAGTGCTGTACGGGTTAACAAATCCCTGTTTAGCAAATCGTGCACCGATGCCTACATGAAGGTGTACAACGATGGGAGCAAATACTTCTATCGTGTGACACTGCCGTGGGATGACCGGGGCTGGAGGCTGCTATCGATTGAGCTCTTTGAGGACTTCCAGAAGACCGTTAAGAAGTACACCAAAGACTACCGGGCAAAGGTAATGGACTTCATCGAGCACATTGATGGCCACATTGAAGAGGCCAAAAAAATGCTTGGTGAGGCTTTTAGCATTGATGACTATAAGTTTCTGGCATCTAACGGGTCCGTTGACCAAGAATACCTGCTGGATCAATTCTCTTTTGAGATTGAGTTTAACACGGTAACCAGTGGTGACGATCTACGTGCCAGCCTGACCGAGGATGATCGGGAAATCATTGCTGATCAGATTAACAAGCAGGCCACGGAGAATTTTGCCCGTGCAAATGAGCACATCATTACAAGCCTGCACGAGTGCATTCTGGCCATTCACGAAAGACTGTGTAACGATGAAAATGTGTTCCGTGATACGTTGGTCACCAACCTGGAAGACCTTTGTGATCTGATCCCCAAGATGAACATAGCCGGGGATATCAAGATCAATGAGTTGGCAGCAGATGCCAAGGCTAAGCTTACCAAGTGGGAACCAGCTATACTCCGTGAGGTGCCCAGCATTCGAAAGGATGTATCCAACGAGGCAAAGAAAATCCTCAAGGGTATGGAAGGCTTAATATGACAACCTGGATAGACCACATGGCCCGGGATACTCACAAAGTACTCTTTAAAACTGACCGGCAAAAGTTTTTTGATAATCTCATGCCGGTTAATGACTTTAGGTTGTACCTGAAACCTAAGTTTGAGAAGTCGTTGTCAAAAGGCCAGGCCCACTACGTTGTAGGATTTAAATTCACCTTTTAATGTTTTACCAGAGGGCACCCCACACACGGCCAGGACCTTGGGGTATCGAGGTTCTGAATGCATGTGTGTGAATGGGTGCCACCTTGCAAACCATTAAACAAGAGGAGGAAATATGTTAGAGATAAAAATTGTAATAGGCATCTTAATTCTTTACGTGTTTACGTGGTTAGGGAGCACATTAATGCTAATGAAATGGGGGAACCTCTAAAATGAAAATATACACACCGGAAGAGAAGGTAATGAATGCCCGGCTGAGCCTGGCCACGGACTTTGTGTTCTTTGGGTCCATCTTTTTCAGGCTACAGTGTCATGAGGACAGCACCTGCAAGACTGCCTGGACTGATGGTAAGAGCATAGGGTACAACCTTGACTGGTTGTCCCAGTGGACTCACGAGCAGATCCTGGGAGTGTTGGTTCACGAGTGCCTGCATGTGATATTGAAACATCACTTGAGGCAAGAGCTAAACCCAGTGTTTAAAGAGAAGCACCACAAGTTTAACCGTGCATGTGACTTTGCACTCAACCCCACAGTGCTACGGTGCCCGGGGCTGCAGCTACCACCAAACGTGTGTCTGGATTCAGTCCGTTGGCCTGACAACTTGGCAGAGGAAATATTTGCCGAGCTCGACGACGACGTTGCCGACGATTCCCTGGCAGGTGGTGGTAAAGGTGAGCCCACGGACATGGGGGACGTAAGGCCATTTAAGGATGGCAAAGCCACACCGGCTGAGAAAGAGCAGGCTGCAAACGAGATCGATCAGTGGGTACAAGCAGCAGGCATGAAGGCTGAGGGTGTGGGTGCCATGACCGACCAGACCAAAGGCTTTATCAAAAAGGTGCTGGCACCAACGGTGTACTGGCAGGACGAGCTTGACCTAATGGTTGAGGACATGTGCAAGAGTGACTACACATGGAAACGGCCCAACACCCGGTACATGCAGCAGGGTATGTACCTGCCAAGTATGTATGGTCGGAAGATGCCTGACCTTGTGTTCTTTGTGGACCGGTCGGGTTCCTTGACTGATGAACATCTGGCCCAGATCATGGCTGAGTCTCGAAATATTATTGAAACCTTCCAGGTACGGGTGATCATAGTTTACTGGAATACCCGGTACACTCACCACGAGGAGTTTATGCCTGAGGACATCTTTCAACACGATTGGTGCCTCAACGTTGCCTCTGGTGGTGGTACCAACTTTGCCAAGTGCTGGGATTGGCTTGACACCCAGGATGAAATAGATCCTAAGGGTATTGTCTTCTTCACTGACTTTGAGTGTTCCGACTGGCCACAAGAAGACCCGGGTATACCGGTCATATGGGCACAAGTACCGGACTATTCCGGACAGTACACCAGACGGTATGATAGCTACGTTCCGGAGTATGGGGCACGGGTGCTGATCCCGAAGGTGGCACCATGATGATCAGATGGTACATTATGGAAATGCACTTACTTTACAGCTACTCGAAAGGCTGGGCACTCAAGTATGGGATGCCCGGCCGACGATGGTTGATTATACCCTTGGCTATGCAGGGATTCATTATGGCAACAGCTTGGCTTGTTGCTTCACCTATTGTCAGGCACCCTAAGCCACCAGTATTCAAGCCGTGGTTCATAGGCCGGTGCCAGGCATACATGAGAGGTAAAGACATAAAGGTCTTGCCCTCGGGAGATTGTTGGTAGAGGTAAACTAAACCCTAACCGTAGATGTAACCAGAACCCACCCGGCAAAACCATTCAGGAAAACGGGAACCACCCAATAAAGACAGGGTGTTTACCGTTAGTACTTAGGTCCCGGCCCGGTGCCAGTATGGGGTATAGGAGATAAGCCAATGATAAATAAATGAGTCGAGCCGGGGTGAGCCCGGCAATATGAGGTAAACTAATGTGCCTGTACCGGTGGGCACTACGACCTTCAATGGCCGACGAGTCACAACGTACATCGGTTTACGGCAACCCACAAGACCCATGTAGGGGAGAAGAGGCAATGCCATCGACCACATTTTGCCACCAAATATGATCGGCCCGGGAGGTCCGTGCCATGATTAATTACTTGTAATCTGTAATGGATTACCAAGGGACGTGAGTATATAGCCTCACGAGAGTGATCGACATCGGTGCTCTAACACGGCCACGTAAGTTGCAATGGTCCGTGTGTTCCTTTGCAATCTATTAAAGAGAGGGGAGAAAGATTATGCTAAGTGATTACTTTCAAGTGAAAGTTGATGACGTGTATAAGATGCCCGGGTTTGTGCATGTCCACCAGGCACCGGCTAACATAAGACCAGAGCCATATATAGTTGGCTGGAACGGCTCGGTTGCCTACTATGACATGCCAGCAGAAGAGATTGCCATGCACATGAACGAGTGGCTAATCCAAGAGAACGAACGGCTCAAGGATGAAGTCGAAGAGTTACAAATTGACAATGAGAGGTGTAGGAACGACTTACAGTGGTGGATGGACAATGCCATAGGAGACAGATAAATAATGGAACCAGATTTTGACAGTGAAATGTTAGAGAGGGTGGCAAGAGTCCTTAATCTTGACGGAAACTTTTTAAACAAGCATGCCAAATATATAGAGGCAATGTTGCAAAGCTTGGAGGACCCTTATGGCAAGGACGATTTGAAACCTGAACAGGTGCATGCTTTACGTATTAGAATATTGCACACCTTTATTAGGAAGGCATATGACTACGGCAGACAGGATGGCCTGACAACTGCCGGTAAAAGAATAGCAAGTAAAATAACTGGAGGCTACTCAATGTGGAGGTAATACATGGACATTAGAGAATTTGCTTATTTGCAGAAGAGTGAAAAGAAAGAGGCTGAGACCGTGGATCTTGTGTGTGACAGGTGTGGTGGTATCGTCACCCGGCCAAGGTCTATCACGTTAACCGGTCACGTTCACGATCAAACGTGCACCTACGTATGTACCACATGCCGTGGTAACATGAGAGAATTTAACCCTAACTGGAATGAGGAGAAATAATATTATGAGTAGCTACAAAGATTTAATGAAAGCCCGTATTGCAATGGATTTACTTGCAGCCCCTGGAAGTAGTTGTGTCACGGCCAAAGACCTGGCCCACGACAATGGTATTGCTGAAAAGTCTGACACCTGCCCGGTGACTCGTAGCCTTATCAAGGATATGATTGACGAGGGCATGCTGATCGGGAGCACGTCGAAGGGGTACAAGCTGATGACCACTGGCAAGGAAGTGCAGCAGTGCCTAAACAGTTTGCTCAAACGTACCATTGGCATTAACAAACGTATCCAAAGCATCTACGATGCTGCTCAATCAAAGGGTATCCTATAGGATGGGACCTGCATACACGGGGAAGGACGGGCTTCTTCATAACGTGACGTTGCCTTACCCTTCCACCATGGGGGAGATTGAGAGTGCTGACCGGCTGCAGCTTGGCCGGTGGGTACGATTCCTACCCTCACCGGGATTGGGTGCCATTGGAAAGAACCAGAAAGAATTTAAAATTATAGCAGATGAAGAGAAGGATAAGCTGACCCACATCATGGAACGGTTTGAGTTTCTTGGTGGGTGGGACAGCCCACTTTCAAAATATATAGGGTGGACACTATGATGGGAAACAGACGACGAACGGTGGTGGAGTGGTTCAGGGTCCAAGGCAAGTTTAAGATCATGTGGAACTCGGCTGCTGACCTATTCCAAATACGGGATGTGATTAATAACCTGGCAGTTGGTGGGTTTAATACCTGGGACGATGCAGCTGAGTGGTGCTATAAATTTCATAATGACAGACTTGTCGATAGGTTGGACGACAATGAGTGATCCCTTAGAGTATATAGATGGATGCACCGATGGCACTGAGTGCCCAGATGCAGACACCTGCCGGGAGCACAAACCAGAGTGGTGTCCGTTGCAAGACTCGGACTTTAACCTCGAACCAGAAATGCCCCTTGACAAGATCATAAAGGATGCATATTAATATGGGGTAGGAGGATTAAACATGGCAACAGGTAACGGATATTTCGTGCACGATCAAGCTGTTATGGAGCTGGCCCACCATTTGGTCAAGGAATATGACAAGCACGAACGTGAGCAGGATAAGCTGTGGAAGCAAGCCCACGGGCCTCAGCCTACGAGTGACAAATCGTGGTCTAAACAAGGGGGGATGATTAAAAAATGAGAATACCTAAAGATCCTTGGTTTTGGGTGGCTTTGCTAATCATGCTACTCATGCTGACAGTAGGTATACGGGAAGCCCACTCGTGGGTTTCTTGGACACGTCTGTCTGACGTGGGCCTGCAAACCGAAGTGAAGTTGACCGGGTGTGGAAATGGCACGTACGTTGTTCAATCAAAGGAACGACAGTGCTCATTAATTTATAAGGAAATCGACCTGACCGGCTCATACATAAACATTAAACGAATACCACTAAACCAGGACGGGGAGTGTGTCTGTCCAGAGGGGGATTAATTATGGCTGGTGTAATTATAAGCATATGGTTGACATTTTGTATAAGGGTACTGACTATAGTGTGTGGCATTTGGTTGGCCGTCCAATGGGGGATTATATAAAATGAACCGATCAAAGAAGAGACTGATGTGGGTACAAGAGGATAAGCCCCTGGAGTTGCCGGGCACCTTGCCTGCAGTACTGTCAAAGCATGAGTACATTTGTGAGGGTTGCAAAAGGATTGCTACCGTACAGGACTCGGACTTGTATGAGTGCTCGGTGTATGCCTTCGTGCCACCCTATTACATCAGGCAGGGGTGTTGTTACTTTAACCGGCCCGAGACAAAGACCAAGAAGAAAATCACCAAAGGGCAGCAGAAGCAGGGAAGGAATCGATAGACCATGGCCAAAAAAGTATTAGGACGTATCACAATGCAATTCATACAGCATGACGGTGGCCGGTGGCACTGTGAGGTCAAGCAACCACGGATATACTCGAAGGTTGTTAGGGACACTTACAAGATGGCACTGGCAACGGCCGTGCTGCAGGATCATATCAATAAGACACTTGATGCTATTGACCGTATGATCATGAACAATGCAGAGATAGCTGAGTACCAGAATATGCAGGACCAGGAGAAGGCTAACAAGCCCGAAGGCCTGGCCGACATCGATAAGTACCAAACCAAACTACCATTCAAACATGAGGGATATTAATCATGACACCAAAAGATTGGATAGTATATCTCAGTCCATCAGATGAATTTAAACTGACCCATGCTGTGCTTGACACACACGAGGGTATGGATGTGCTAATGCACAAAGAGGGCAACAAGATCATTGGCTACGTAACAGCAGGCAATGAGAAGACAGCAGTTGATTACGGTGATCAGGTTCTACGGTGACCGAAGGCAGAGGCTGCACTTGAAGCAGCCCGGCAAGTCGAGGGGCTTTGGAATATCATGGACTGTGCCAAATGAGTAGTGTACTATTTGACAGCCTGGATTATTCCATGTCCACCGGCAGCAGCATACGAGTCAAGGAATGTAACACATGTCTCGGGCAAGGCAGGTCCATGGCCGTGCAAATTACAAGGAAAGAGGACGGGTTTTTATGGCACTGCTTCCGTTGTCACAAGTCTGGGTTTTTTCCAGACCAAGGTGCCTCACCCCAACAAGTACAGGAGCTAACAGCTAATGCAAATAAAAAGAAAGTGGATAACCGACCTGACGTGGTGGTGCTACCTGCAGATTTTACAACTACCATACCACCTAAGGGACTTGTTCAACTATACGACCTCGGGATTGAAGAGTCTGATCTGCTTTGGTTTGACCTCGGATGGAGTGCTTCACATGCTCGAATTATTGTACCGATTTATAAGTACTCTAAAGGCCAGCCGTCTGGTGACTGGTCTAAGCAACTTATCGGAGTTGTCGGACGTAAGCTTGAAGATTCACCTGAAAGTAAGCCGAAGTGGTGGAGCCAAAGGCAAAAGGACATCAAGCACCCTCGTTTCATTGGGATGCCGACCGAAATTCTTTACCCTCGACAGGTGGTCATCTGTGAGGATGTGTTCTCGGCAATCAGGATCTCAACGACTGGACGTATGGCCCTTGCACTTCTTACCACGTACCTTCCGTACGAGCTCTACCCAGTCCTCCAAGGATGGGACGTTCGGCTATGGCTTGACGAAGATGCACACGGAAAGGCAACAAAATATCAATCGTCTTTGGGCACGAATGCTATCACGGCTCAAGTAATTCTAACCTCAAAGGACCCAAAGGAATACACCAATGAAGAAATTAACCATCACATAAAATTGGGGGATAAAATATAATGGCAGAATTAAAAGTAGAGGTAGTAGTAGTAGACAAGGTTGAGGAGCACCCGAATGCAGACCGTATGGAGTTGGCCTTTGTTGGTGGGTACCAGTGCTGTGTTCAGATTGGTGCATTTCAACGAGGGGATCTTGGGGTTTATATACCTGTTGACTCCATACTACCTGAAAAACTGGAAGCACACATCTTTGGTGCTGATGCCAAGGTAAAGCTAAACAAGCACCGGGTACGTGCCATTAAGTTACGGGGTGCCATAGCCTTTGGGCTGCTGCTAACCATGAACGAAGTACTCAATTACTTTAATGCCAACCGAATAGTGGCCGGGTGTGTAGAGGGAAACGACCTGACCGAAGTACTGGGTGTCACCAAGTATCTACCACCCACCAAGGTACCTAATGTCATGTCTGGCCGGGCAGCACCAAAACGACATTGCCATCCCTTGTTCTCGAAGTACACCAGCATAGGCCACCTTAAGAGATACTGGAATGCCTTCACTGAGGGTGAGACCGTGATCGTCACCGAGAAAATCCACGGCACCAATTTCCGGTGTGGCTGGGTGCCCTTTGTTGCAAGAACTTTTTGGCAAAAAGTGAAAAATATTTTTGGGCTTAACCAATCCCATGAGTTTGTGTATGGTTCCCATAATATACAACTCATGGATGGCTCCAATAAATCAAAGGGTGGATCTGCCGGTAACGTTTACAAACGGATTGCCGATGACCATAAACTGAAAGAAAAGATTCCCTTTGGTCAGCTGTGGTACGGTGAGATCTTTGGCCACGGTATTCAGAAGGGATACGAGTACGGATTTAAAGATGGCAAGGTTGGTGTTGCCTTCATGGACATCAAGGACGTGGGGAACAACGAGTACCTTGACTTCCATACTATGGTTGAGGTGGTTGAGTCCAAGGGTGAGCAGGTGGTACCACACTTGTCCACTGTGTTTAATAAGGACGAGATACTCAAGCTTCTCAATGACCCGGCCCGGGTGTCCTTTGTAGATGCCAAGACCAAACCCATTGAGGGTTTTGTTATTCGACGTTACAGGTCTGAACAATTCTTTGGTGGCCGTCTAATTCTCAAGCTGTTGTCGGATGCCTACTTGTTACGTAAAGACAACACGGATTGGCACTAACAGATGGAAGTGTTGGCAGTCATAAAGCATTTCTTAGCTGACTCCAAGTCACAGGTTAAATTTCACCAGCACATGATACGGATAGATAACCTGGACAAGGGGCAGTTGGGAGTGCTTGAAAATATCGACGAGTTGTATCAGCTGTTCCCCGAGAAGGGCAGTCTCACAACTCAAGAGATAAAGGTGTACATAAAAAAGAAGAACCCGTCACGAGACACGACATACGTGGATGCTATAATCGATTCAGCTATGAAGCAGGAGATAGGCCCAGAGATTACAAAGAACCTTATCGAAACAGTAATTGAAAGGCACATGGCTACAAAGATCCAGAGTATAACGTCACCCATAGTCAGCAACCAGATATCCGGAACACTATCAGGCATCGACGATGTAATGCTTGAGTACAGGGATCTGGTGGCCATGGCCGACAGGCCTGACCAGCTGCAGGATTGTGACATGTCGTTTCAAGATGCCATGGAGTTTAGAGCAGCAGACTCCGGTATCAAGTGGCCGTTAAAGATCCTTAACAAATGTATAGGTGGTGTGGCACCAAGTCTTGGCCTGGTCATTGCCCGGCCCGACGTTGGCAAGACATCATTCATACTCAACTGCCTGGCATACTTTGCCCACCAATTTAAGGGCACTGATCACCAGGTACTGTACTGTGGGAACGAGGAAGGTATCATTGGACTCAAGGCTCGGGCAGGTGTGTCACTACTTGGTGTTGAGACTGAGTGGGCTGAGGCTAACACCCAGGCCTTTGGCCAGCAGGTATCCTCTAAGGGTGGTGATTGCATACGGTTCCACGGTGGTGTTAAAAGTGTTCGAGACGTTGAGGTGCTGGTAAAAAGGTACAGTCCTGTTGTGGTTGTTGCTGATCAGATAGCCAAGTTTAAAGTACCCGGGAACAAGGTCGAAGGACCGGCCGGGCTGGCCATTATATATCAGTGGTTCAGGGACAAGGCCCAGCAGCACAACACCATGTTCATGGGTGTGGCCCAGGCCGACCTGAATGCCAGCAACAAGCAGTGGATAACGATGGACAACATCAATGCATCTAAGACAGATGTTCCAGGGGAGCTTGACTGGGGTATTGGTATTGGATCTGTTGACGAGCCCGGCCTGGAGTCGGCCCGGTTCATTAACGTCTTTAAAAATAAACTTAAGTATGGTCGAAAGGGACGGGACCAAGTCCTGTTTAATCCCGAGCAATGCCGATACACAGGTTAGTCATTTGCCCGGGTGTGGACCAGGCACAAACGTCGTGCCAGGGGTGCTACCACAATGAGATACATACACACGAGGAGTGTGTTAAGTGGACAAAGTACTGGGGTGCTCCGGATAAGCAGTGCCCTTGCCCGTGTGCACCTATCGACCAGGAGGTAGTGGATGAAATCAAATATACCCAACGGGGTGAAGACCTTGAAAGTCTTGAAGGGGTACTCAACTGCTTCGGGTTGCAGGCTGATGCAAACCCAGATGCAAAAGGAAATGGAGGAGAGGATTAACACGATGGTTCAAGGTCATACTAATGCAGTAGAGAAAGCAATGCTTGATGCCCTGGTCAAAGGTACCAGTGTGCTTTATGCTGACCAGGATCAGCCAGACGAGGACACCCTATACATCTGTGGTGTCAACTGTGATGGATTCGAACCTACAGCAAGTGACCCACTGGTACACTACAAGTGCCAGTTGGTTGAACCTCACTGCAGGGTGAAGGGTGCTGCTGTTAGGACCTGTTATAAACCCCAAATGATAGATGAACAGACGGCACAGGAGGTTAACAATGATCCGGAAGAGTGGGAGGAAACGTAAGAGGCAATTGATTGGTAGGATAAGGGCACCCATTGCCCGGCCTACCAGGTGGCACAAAGATAAATCAAAATACACACGGAAAAGGAAACACAAGCATGGCTAATTTTTTCTTTGAAATTTTGAAAATAATTTTCTGCCTTTCTCTTACTGTATGGATTGTAACTTTTTGCATATATGTGTATCACACAATCATGCTCAAATTAAATAAATAAATAGGGAGAAAAAAATGGAGAGACAAAGACTGCAGTACATGAGAGATATTCTTAGTCGTAGACCCATGTTCGTATTCGTTGACGTGATGACAGGCAAACGTAGGATAGGACAAGTTGTTGCAATAAATAACCTCACCACCTGGGTGAGGATTATGATCGGTGCTAAGACCAGCATAGAAATCAAACGGCACAATGCAAAGCACCACATTGAGCCATATAAAATGGGGGAGTATTATGAATCTATACATACCGAAACTGGGGACTAAGATAGTCCTGACCAAGGACTGGGCCTTTACCCTACTTGGTGAGAAACGAAACAGATCACTGTGGGATCTGCTTAGCAGCACCCCACTTCCCACACGACCGTGGGGCATACCCTTTAATAAATACAGCACACCCAAGCTGCACCGGACACTTCGTAAAGGATCAGTGCTTAAGTTTGACAGGGTATACATCCGGAAAGAGCAGGCTCACCACGACTCTGTTACGTTCAAGGCTGAGGTCCGACAGAGGGGTGTGTGGTACAAGGTCAGGTTCTTTGTGACGTTAAAGGATGCCAACAACATAGAGTACGAGAGGGTAAACTAATGGCTGATAAAATACTGTTTGATAAGTCTGGGTACATCGTATCCATTGGTGACCAGATAGTGTACATCACGGATGGCCCACGGGTTAACTACGGGGTGGTGGATAAAATTGAGAGGGTAAACCCACACGGTTACGAACACTGGAAGGTTACAGTTCAAAAGACTGGGGGGCAGTGGCTGGAAAAACCACGGCAGGTTATACTGACTGAGCCAACCATGTTTCTGTGCAACCACCCACCGTTGTACCAACCTAATAATAAGGGTAAGGCTTAATGAATGTAGGTGTGCTCGACCTGGAGACCAGCATGAAACCAATTTTGCATCCTTGGATGAAGGGTGCATACCTTTCTACCATCGGGCTGCAGATGCATGTCGATGGTGACGAGTACTACAAAGAGTGGGTATGGTACCACGGTGATGCACCAAACATTACCGAGGAAGACCGGCTCCAAATAACATTTGAAATACAAGAGTGTATCGATAGCCTTGGTCCAGAAGGTATGGTTGTGGGGCACAACGTGAAGTTTGATATGAACTGGTTGAAGTGGCACAACGTAGACTTCTCCGGTGTCCGTCCGTGGTGCACACAGATAGCAGATTTTATGCTGACCGGCCAAGACAAGTCTCTTGATCAGGACCTTAGTAGTTGCTGTGCTCGTAAGGACATACCCGTGAAGACTGATGTGGTCAAGACTTATTGGGATGCAGGACGTAACACTCACACAGTACCGTTGAAGAAGACGTTGCTACCCTATATGAAGAACGATATCGACATCACGGCCCAGCTATTTAAATCACAGTGGCTGCAACTTAAAAGCAAGACTGCACTGATGAAACTTGTACGTGTCAGGCAGGACTGCTTGCACACCGTCACTGACATAGAGCTCAACGGTATGAACATGGACCGGGATGTGGCTGAGAACCACGTACAGTTTTTTCAAAATCAATTGGACATGGCACACTCGGAGTTGAAGACCACCTTTGGCCGGGCCGACATCAACCTGGGCTCTGGTCCCGAGTTAAGTGCCTGCTTGTTCGGGGGCAAGATCAAACGTGAGAAGCATGTGCCTGAATTGTACACCAGGAATGCTACCGTCAAGGACCCGTACAAGTTTACGTATCAATCAGGAAAGAAAAGGGGCATGACGATCACCAAGTATAGGAACCGTACCATCCGAGAGTTAACCTGTAAACGAAAGAGGATTGAATATGAGATTCCCATTTCAGGTGTTGGATTCGAACCTGCAGCCAAGACCGAGTGTAAACCCGAAGGTTGTGGTGTCTTCCAAACGAATAAGGACGTGCTTAAATTGCTTAAGTGCAACAATAAGGGTGGCACGTCGATTGCTACCAAACGTCGGGTACTGGACCTTCTACTCCACCTTAGTAAGATCCAACAGTTCGTGCAAACGTTCCGTGGAGCCTCGAAAGATACGGGTCTTTTCTTTAGGCAAGATCTCAATCATGATGGGTTGCTCCATCCTTCTTATAACCAAACGATTGCATCGACAGGACGATTCACGTCTTCTGGACCTAATGGTCAAAATTTTCCAAGATCCAAAGAGGATGAAGATGGTTTTTCTAATCCTTTAAAGCAGTGCTTTATATCCTCAAGAGCCAACGGCTTGATACTTGTTATCGATCTGGCCCAGCTGGAGTGGAGAGTGGCAGCATGGCTTAGTCAGGACCCAGTTGCAATGAAAGAGATCATCGATGGTATCGACTGTCACCTGGACAATGCCGTCACCTTCTTTGGTGATGCCAAGTACAGGCAGGATGCCAAGATCATGACGTTCCGGTTGCTATATGGTGGTAGTGCCTATGCTTTCTACATGGACCCGAAGATGCCTGACTTTACACTGGCAAAGTGGAACGACATTGAACGGCAATACAAACAGAAGTATCGGGTGCTAACCAACTGGCAAGAGATGAACATCATTAGTGTGGGACAGAATAATGGTTGGCTCACGTCACCCACTGGTAGAATATACCACATACCACAAGAGGAGAGTAAGAAATACCCGGGTGTGTGGGTATACAAAGACACCTGCATTAAGAATTACCCTGTGCAGGGTGGTGCTACAGGAGACATCGTGCCCTTAGCCATGAATGAGATGTGGAAACGTATGCAGTTAAAACCAAGTGCCTACCAATCGACAAACTGGATGGGCCAGGTGCATGACTCCATACTATTCGACACCATGCCTCATGAGGTTAAACGTGTGGCACACCTGGGTATCACCGTGTTCGAGGACCTACCCAAGATCATCAGTGATCTTTGGGGTGTAAACTTTAACCTGCCAATGACTGGTGAAGCTACTTGGGGACCTAACTATGGGGACCAGGATCACTCCGTTGTACACGAGAATGGACGGTGGCAGCTATCAGTAACGTAACTTTTCCAGACACACCTGCACACCTGGCAGCTGCATACTGGGCAGCTAAAATTGAAAAGGCCCGGGAGCAGGGTATCCAGTCTGTCCCTGGTGTTGAGTGGTGGACGGCAGAGATAGAGCACTGGAAGCAACGAGCTGAGGAACTTGAGGTAGAGTTGGAGTGTATGAGAAATGCATTCCCTGAACATGACAACGATGTATCACCAAAGATAAGGGGGATCTACTAACATGAAAACTAAATATCCTAATGTATTTGTCAATCCCGACGTGGCCGACGTTGGCATGCACCGTGCAGTGATGGCCTTTGATCTTGACTCCGTGCTTAACACCATGGGGAGAAATCTCAGGGGTTACATTGAAAAGCAGTACGGTATGCCACCGGGTGGATGCACAGATGTCAGTGCAGGGTGGGAGAAGTTTCACTTTGCAGTACCAGGGATTGAGGACAAAGAGATCGGCCGACTTGTGAACGACTTTGTTATGAATGAATCACCATCCTTGCTGACCACTCCGTACATGAGAGAGGTTATGGCCTACGTGCACGACAGGACCAATGCACCTGTCACTGTGGTGACGGCACGTTGGCACGGAGCAGTGGGTGTTACCAAACGTTGGCTGGAAGAGGCTTTGGGTGACATACCCTTCATTGCCTACATTGTTAATGGACTATCCTTTGTGGATGATCGGTGGAAAACATGTGAAGGATTAATTTCAAAGATCCCATGGCCGGTTATGTTTCGTAGGCCGTGGAACTGCAGACCAGTGTACCTGCCTGTGATTAAGATAGATGATCTACGAGATATAATCCCGTTACTCAACATATTAACCGGTGAGGTTCCGACGGCATGGCCCGACGACATACCCCACCCACACATTGGAGAGGAGGACTATGTTTACGAAGTTTAAAGATCGATTGGCAGAGGCCTGGCAGGGCAGATTTAAATACGGGGCAGCAGTGTCACTGGGTGACTTTAGTGTTAACCGATTCCATAACGGTGAATACATTGGCACGATACACATACTGTCACTCGGCTCAAACAGCACAGGCCACTGGCCGTGGTACGTGTGTGAGTTTGGGCTTTGCACTGGGTCTCGTGGGTCATGGCACATTGGTGTGCTTGGCCTGACAGTGGGTACGGTTATTGTAAACGACTATGACCAAGAGACAGGGGAAATTGTTGGACCGGACAAGAAGAAATACTACTGGTTCTTCAAAGGAATAAACCATAGAGACAAACAGCTTGAGGAGATTATTTAATTATGCCTACATCAGCACAAGTGAGAGTAAACACCGTCCGGAGTACCGTTCGTGGAGACAGCAACATGTTGGAGTTAACCGGGTACGACAACACAAACCGTCGTGGTTTCAAAAAGCTTTTCTTCGAGACAAAGAAGGACGGTGGCCTGACCAAGAATGCTGAAACTGCCAACACGTTGAAGCAAGATGATTGGGTTGAGATAACCATGGATGACACCAGCTACAAAAATGTACAGTCCATCAAACGAATACAAGAACCTGCCGGTTCTGATGTACCCAGCCAGGGTGGGGGTCAGTCCTCAAGTGGTGGTGGTGGTGGTGGTCAGTCCAAGACGGATAAGATGTCCAAGGCCGAGTGGGCTGCAAAGGATGCCAAGAAAGAACTGGGTGTTGCCCGGTCCGTAGCTCTCAAGGCTGCAGTGGCTGCAGTGTCCGGAGATGGCAAAGGATTCACCAAGGTCAAAGCTGAACAGATCCAAAAGATGATTGACGGTTTTACTTCATACCTGTTGAACGGTAACTTTGATGGAAAACCTGAACCCGAAGTTGTTGTCCCCGAAACCCCGGCCGAAGCACCGGCCGACAAACAGCCGGGTGATGATCGGGCTGCTGGTCAGGCAACCGATGGTGGGGAGAAAGCACCCATAGACGACGACATACCCTTCTAATTATGATACCTACCTTTTACAGAGTGGTCACACCCTCGTGTGAATGGGGTGTGATCTACTTTGTCAGCAATATATCTGACATCAAGGTATATGAAGGACACGATTATGGGGGCAATGGCTTTCCTGCCATGGCCAAGGTGATGGGCTATCCGATGGAAGAGCTGGAGTTCACGGACGAGGATGAAGTGGACGGTTGTACACCTGATACGTTCAAGGCTATTAAAGGGATCAAGAAGTTGGGGGACTGATGCCAAGACCTTTGAAGTATGCCACTGCCAGGGAGGCTGCACACAACAATTTATACTCCAAGATGGCAGGTCATCATAACTTTGGCCTGCCCTTGGAGCATTTCATCCACCTGGCTACGGGTAAATGTAGCCTGTGTGGACAGCAACCTCAAGAGCTACTGATTGTTGACCGAAAGGATGGCCGACACGAATTAGCCTGGCACTACGTTGTTCAATCAGAGGATGGCTTTATCAGCCTGTGTAAGATGTGCAAGACACTGGCACAATCGTTTAAAATGAAGGACATAATTAGCCACTGTGCACGGATAATGGCACGTCGTATGTGGAAGGTGCACACCAAGTGGACGGACCAGTTATTCCTGGGCCAGGATAAACCCCAGGACGAACGATCTATTGTCACCCCTACCTCGGGTATGCCCAAGTGAAGGGTGTCCATAAACCATTCGATAAGACGGACTACATTAAATTCGACGGACCAGCCAAGCTGGCCATGAAGGTTCACCTGGAGCTTAGTGGTTACAAGGTAACCGTACCACCTGAAAACTATGGTGCCGACTTGTACTCTGAGCTGGGTAAGATTAAGATCTATCATGAGGTTGAGGTTAGTCAGGGGTGGAAGGAAAAGGAACACCCGTTCTGGAAGGGGTCCATACCTGAACGTAAGAAGAGGCTGGCTGACATGCACATCAACGAGCCACTCTACTTCTGGATGCTAAGGCTGGACCTGCACCGTGCCCTGGTGTTCCCATCATTCAGGCTGAGGCCTGAGTTTCTGATAGAGGTACCAAACAAAAAGATTCGAAAGGGAGAATACTTTTACCGGATACCCAAACTATATGGAAAGGAATTTGATTTGCTATGCAAATAATACAAGGGGGAGTGCAGGACCTTACGGAGTTAACCGAGGCTGTTGCTGAGGAGCAAGCCGAGTTTATGACAGAGATACTTCTAAGTATGGATCATCTTAAATTTCTGTTACACTCCAGGCAGCTAACACGGGAACAATACGACACCCTTAAAGAGGAGATTACATGCCAATAACAGATATGGATGCAATCAAACCGTTATCTGATGCTATCCAAATACACCGTACGAATTACAGTTCAGGGGGTGCTGACTATTCAGTGACCACCTTGCTGAACCCACCTCGTATTGTGCACCTGGAGAAACGACACCTGCAGAAGATTAAACGATACGTAAAGGAACAGCTCGGGTCGTTCATTGGAACGGCCATTCACGAGTACCTGGAAAGGTGTCTGAACAAGATCCCTGACTCACCATACAAGTGTGAGGAGAGATTGGCCA
The DNA here is from genome assembly GCA_019314005.1 of Deltaproteobacteria bacterium. The sequence goes on from JAFDAE010000027.1 coordinate 17,310, forward strand.
TCACGATTGATGGCCGGGTAGTGTCAGGTGCTTACGATATTGTCCGGATAAATGACATGACTCGTGACATGTGGGATCTCAAGACTACGTCCACCTGGAAGGCAATCTTTGGGGACAAGTTTGATTGGACAGCCCAGCAGAATATGTACCGGTACCTTTACTGGTACCACAAGCACCATAAACTCCGGACCATCCGGATCGTGGCTATCTTTATGGACTGGTCGGCCCGGGAGATGCAACGGTATGGTGGCAAGTACCCACGGGAGAAGTCAGTTGAGTATAGCCTGGCCAGGTGGGGTGTGGACAAGACCTATAAGTACATGCAGGAACGAGTAGCTATCATGAAGGCTGAGGAAGACACGGCTGATGATGACCTACCCTTGTGTACCTATGAGGACATGTGGTCTAAGCCAGACAAGTGGGCCGTCAAGGCAATCAAACGAAAGAATGCCCTTCGAGTATGTGACTCCGAGGCTGAGGCCAATGACTGGCTGTCAGTGTACCTGGCAAAGGATACCTGTAAGCACAAGTTTGACCAGCTATACCTTGAGTGCCGACCGGCCGTCCGGACCAGGTGTGAGCACTGGTGCCCGTGCAACACGTACTGTAACCAGTACAACGACTACCTCAAGGCTGTTGCCTTGAACAGTGGAGGATAATACATGGACTGGTTCATATCAGCAGTTATGGTTCTGTTCTATTTTGCAGCAGGTAACAAGTGGAAGTACACATGGATGCTGTCCTTTTTCATTAACATCCTGTGGACCTATTATGCCTGGGACATAGGGCAGTACGGACTGATACCATCCTCCACAATATTGGGTGGTGTTGCAATATACAATCACTTTAAATGGAGAAAGGAATAGCATATGTCAGCATCAGCAATAGTAACAGTGTCATTGAAGGTGGCACTCTGCCAGCCATGGAGTGACAAGGCCACGGTGGCCGAGGTAATTAAGCAGGCAAAGCACGATGCAATCACTACTGTTGGTAACCTGATTGGCAGGAGTAATCACGTCAGCATTTGTGACGAGCCTAAAGTCAAGGTAATCTACGAGGAGAGGAAATAATTTATGGACGTAACTTCAAAGAAGGTGGAGGACACACTTGATGCAATGGAAAGATTCTGGCTCGGACCACGGGACCCAGAGAAGTATGTGGTCTACCACATGCAACGGGATGCCACTCAGCAGGAATGGCTTGCTACTCCGGATGGTACGATACTTGACCCCAACTACTCCGAGTTCTCGGTCCGTATTCATGACCCTAAGGCACGGGCATTATCGTTTATCTACCGGACGATCTGTATACTTCCGAAGTCAAGACTCAGAGCAATCTATAATTTAATAGGAGAATATTTAAATGATCACGATGACACCAAAGAAGATTCTTAGCCTGCCGGTGTACGGGTCAGGCACCACGTTAGGATTGATTGCTGCTATCCTGTTACTGCCAGGGGGGCTGATCATGGCCTTTGCCCTTGGTTGCTACTGGTTGGCAGACAGGTTATCCAATGACGACGACAAGGAGTACCATTGTGACATGACCGTTGAGGAGTTTGAAAAGGATATCATACCTGTGCCCTTTGTAGAATTTGTCAAGCACATTGAGCCGGGGTTTAAGTTCACCCTGCAGGAGTGCAGCAACTGTGCATATACTGATGCCTGTCTTACTGCTGACGACGACTGGTGTGGCAGGTGGGAAAAAGATATCGACACCAGGATGGGAGCATAAGATGGCACTCACAATAATTTGCAAGGTGTGCAAAAAGAAATTTCCCCCGACACATTTTAAACCGTCAGTAACACCCGTAGTGTGCTCGTGCAAATGTGCTGTTATCTTCTATGCTGCACATAAACCCAAGAGCCGTAAGCTGGCCCGAGAGGTGGCCGGTATGGTTGGCCGTCGGTCCATGGCTGAGGTTAAATTTGATGCAGCAAACATAGAGGGTAAGAAGATCGATGCCCGGTATGAAAATGATACGTTCGAGTATAGTTTGGCCGAGACCCGAAAGTATACTCCGGACTGGACCGTTTATAGGAAGGACGGAAAGGTGGTATACCTTGAATACAAAGGTGTGCTTGACGGAACCACCCGTAAGAAGATGAAGCTGATGAAAAAGCAGTGGCCTATACTTGACATCAGACTAATCTTTGAGAAGGCAGGGAATAAAATATACAAGGGGTCCAAGACCACCTATGGTATGTGGGCCACACAGCATGGCTTCAAGTGGGAGGACAACGTGATGCCAAAGGATTGCAAGAAGTGATAGTCGAGCTATTCAACAACGGCACCCGGGTGTTTGAAACAACACCCACGGGGGTGAGGCATCTTGGACCTCTCCCGGTTGGAACATTCGTGCCGTACATAATTGGAATACCATCGGTCAGAGCTGAGGTGTTAGGGTTAGTCGGAGAAAACTACGTGCTCCGTCAGGAGTATGACTTCGTAAATGAAGAGGGGAAATGGGAGCATGTCAAAAAAGATTACTACCGTGACAAAAAATTCATTGAAGGGTACTGGCTTGATACTATTCGACAGCCCGGCTACCGTCATGGATCAAAAGGAATTTAACGACTGGGCTAATGACTATGCCCTCAAAACAAACGAAGGGTTGCTTAAGGGCACCCTCATTGTGGCATCCCTGACCCCACCGGGATATACCATATGGAACGGAGACCTGATATGAACGGTAAAGTAGCAAAGAAATTACGTAGGATGGCAGCACAGATTGTCACTGTCACCATGAAAGCTAAAATCAGTGACGGCTACGGTGAATACAACCAGGCTATGAATTGTCTGGGTTGGACCAACCAGGTTGGCACGGATGGTATAGCCATGAAAGATCCTGAGGGTCAGTTCTTGAAGACCTTGGAGAAACGGCCGGGCACCATCACCTCTGCTTGGAAGTGGAGGGTCATGTACCAGGCACTCAAGGGGCAATGGAATGCCAAGGCCCACAACAGGAAGGTATAATCATGAAGGGTGTAAGCCTACACAGTGTGGATCACTGGCCCGAGATTGAGATTGATCAGCTTAGGGATGATCTGGAATGTGCTGAGCAGGCACAGCTTGAGGCTGTCACGAAGATGGAGGCTACAGCAAAGGTGGCCCGTCGGAACAAGAGAGACTTCAATGGCCTCAAGAAAACCATGGACGACAAGATAGCTGAGTCCAACGGGGAGCTCACCAGGAAAAGCCTGGTCTACCTTAGCCTGATTAATGAATACGAGATTATCCTTAATAAATATGCATCCAACAGCATGGTTAAATTAACGACAACATCTATAAATCAACTTAGAAAACGAGGGGGATTAATACCATGAGTGACGACAAAGTAATGAGAAGTTTTGACACAGGGGCAACACGGGACACAGCTGAGGGGAAGCTTGACCTCGAAGGTTTCCTAAGCCCGGCTGTGCTCCATCAATATGCCAAGTTTATGAACATGAACCGACTGCAGTCCGACGGCCAGCTACGTGACAGTGATAACTGGCAGAAGGGTATACCAATGGACGTGTACATGAAGTCTGGTTACCGTCACTTCCATGATTGGTGGACCGGGCACCGGGGCAGTTTCAACCTTATGATTGATCGTAAGCCCATCATGGCTGCACTGTGTGGCCTGCTGTTTAACGTTATGGGATATATACACGAGGAGTTAAAGCTCCATCCCGAGGTTGACTTCGACGGTGACGAGCCCACCCCTGAGATGAAGCTACGGCAGGACCGTGTCAAATCCGTTTTCACTACCTTTCCGTCATTAAAAGACTTCCTTGACGAGGCCAAGGACGAACAGTGTAATGATACCTGTGAGAAAAAGGAACCGGACCTCACTGGGTTTTGTATGTGTGACTTCGACGATGACTGTGTACCTGGTTGTCCTTGCTGGGACGGGTGTTCGGATATGATCATTGAGTTTAATCAGAAGAAGGGGACACCTGTGGTCGGGAGTCTTGTTAAGGATGATGATGACGAGGAGTCGGAAGACGACAACGACGACGAGTTAGGACTACTGTGCTCTACGTGCATGAGCATAGATAAGTGCTGGGACATATGGCCGTGCTCGGTGACTGATCACCCACAAACTTTAAAAAGATTCACGTAGGAGACGATTATGATTGGAATAGTGCAAGCATTTCAGGGCATGAGCCCTGAGGAAATAGCTGTACTGGTTATTGTTGGGTGTATGACATTCGTTATTGGTGTAGCACTCGGCTAACCGTACCAAAAAGAAAAGCCCCATTGGATAGCAATATCCTTTGGGGCTTTTTTTGTTTGTAGTTTATATCAGTCCGAAGAACTTCATGATAGCCAGGGACAGTCCACCAAAGGAAGGCACGGCAATACCCAATGCCTTCCAGAATTTGTGGGCCGACTCAAGCTTGGTGATCCTCGTGTGAGCATCAGCCTGCATGAGTGCTTCGACTTGGACTTCCGTCCTGGTTACAACTCGGATGATCTTATCGAGTTTATCTTCTGTTGTGGTCTCTGCCATGGGTGGCTTACCTTTTCAGTACGTCAGAGAATTTGGCATAGACTTCTGCCTTTCTCCGTTTAAGATCCTGCAGTTTTAGCAACTCACTTCGTGATAATGTCACACGGTCCTGCTTTGCCTCAAGTGCTCTGATCTTTTGGTTAAGGGGGCTGAGTCGTGACCTTGCAAATCCCAGTCGAGACTTTGTCCTATTAAAGTTTTTGTACTTTCTCATGGCACTACGTGCCTCTGTGATCATACGATTATCTTTAACAGACCGAGCCTCTTTTAAGTTTCGTTCCAGTCGTTGCACTTCCTGACTCTTCTCCCAGTAGAATGTCTCGTTAGGATCTTTGTATCGTACGTCTCGGATGTCAACACCAACACCACGGGAGACAGCTGTGACCCAAGATGACTCACCTTGGGCACCCTGCAATATCTCATTCAGTGGTATTGGAAATGCCTTACGAATAGCATAGATACCAGCAACAATCCTCTGTTGCACTGCAGCCATAGTACCCATAGCATCCCGGGAATCTTTATACTTGTCGGCAGTAAGTGACCAATCGGTTGCATCCATAATTTCCTCAATCGATTTAAAACGATCACCCTTCCAATCAGTAGCCGTTGCCATTGCCTCAGCTGCACCCACTACTGGGGACAGCTTGTGGGTGGCAAGAGTAACAGGTGTGAATATCTTCAAAATATCCTTGAAGTGACCAAGGACACTTAAGCTCTGCCGTTTATCACCAGCAGGTGCCACTCCTAAAGCATCAAGTACAGGTGTAACATCAACGGATGCCCACCTACCCTTAGCAAAACCCTCCCGTGTCACAAACTCACCCATCTGCTTCTTGTACTCTTCCCTGTCGTCGTCGTCACCGAATAGTGCCAGCACTGCCCACTGCATAAAGGCAACAGTGGCCACACCCTTCCAGGCTATACCCATCCAAAACTTCCGGTACACCTTTGACATACCTTCTGGGCCAGCAGTACCACCCATCAGTTCATCAACCTTATTGTTGACACCAGGTATCATGCCGGTAACAGTTCTCCAGTTCGACTCCGTCCAGTCAGGTGCCAGTAACACAAGTTGTGCTGCCAGCTGAGCATCAGGATGACGGCCCATCCTTTTAAGATGTAGTCCACCAAAGTCAGCATTGATTAACCGAGCTACTTTCTCAGCCTCAGTGTTAATCTCTGTGTCAGTTAGACCACGACCAAGATCCTTTTCCTTTATGCCAATCTCACGAGTCAACTCAACGGCAGCAGACTGTGCCTTGAGACCAGCAAACAACTGACCAAACAAACCATTTGTCCACTGCCTCTTGGTACGTCTTGCACTTTGCCATCCATGTAGTGCCAGATTAGCACCAGGAGCATTTGACTTCCTCAGTGCTTCCTCAATCCACGACTGGAACATTGATTGTTCTTCCCAGTCCTGAACCTTACCTATTGTCAGGCCCTGTCCTACAAGCAGGTCAACTATTGGACCAAGGTGCTGGTAGTTAGGACTATCAAATCCCTGCTTCTTATCCATCTTCCGGAGACCTTCACGGTATGCCTTAATGGGACGTAGCTTGTTAAAGCCCTTTGCCCCTCTCACACCAAACAAATAGGATCTCATACCAGCCAGGTGGTGAAACATACTGACAGATAGCAGAGTACTCTTCAACACTGAGTTCAGCTTTCGAGTAAAGACCATGCCAGGGGTCTCCCACATGCTACTGGCTTTTGCACCGAGCCTATTCAGTTCCTTGCCAATATCCTTTCTGGCAAACACAACCTTACCTGGAGCAGCAAGACCCCGAAGCTGCACCCGTACCATTCCGTCCGGTGGGTTCTGCTCGTTGTCTCGAATAGCAATCACACCGTCTGGGGTGTTGGTGACCAAGGACTTCAAGTAGTCTGTAAACCTACGGTTTGCAAATACATATCCAATCTCATTTGCATAGGCCTGTAAGTTTCCGAGAACACCCTCTGTCTTTAACTCCATCCCCTCTTCCCATCCGTCAATGATGCTACTAAAAGATCTCTGCTTACCAGAGCTTGTGGTTGTTTTAAAACCAGTGGCACCGGTACCGTCCCAGGTTATACCTGCATCCTTATACTTGTCAGGCATGATCCAAGAACGTTTGACATAATCGTCAACATATGAATCAATGATGTCGTGCTTCTGTGCAAACTTGAACCACTGATCATACTGAGGCTTGACGTGTTCGTTGGCCCAGGCCTTAGCACCGGCAGACATGCCGAGCATGGTATCAATGATCCGGAGCTTCTCGGTGTCTGCTGCTGTACGTTTCTTTTTCAGCAACGTCTGCTTAAACTCATTTACCCTATCAAGTTTTGCAGCATCCTGTCCACTGTCAATGTAAAGGTTCATAGCCTTAGCCATGATTTCTGACTTGGCAGTGTGTAACCATCTGCCTGTGCCAACAATCTTTACCCGTGACTTCCTACCACCAAACTTCTCAAGAAACTCTTGCTCCATCTGAGCTATAAATCGATTAATGTTTAACTCAGCTTGATCTCTCCACTCATGGATCTTCCCAATAAAACTTTTCTTGGGATCATTATCCTTTGAGGTTAGGAAGGCATTGTCGGCATCGGTTGAATCGACCTGTGCCATCTCACTCATGCTGTGCTCAGCATCCTTGGAGAATCTTACTGCCATGGTATAGTTTCCGGAGAAACCTGACAGGTTATCTCTCACCAAGTTAAACTTAACCTTACCCTTATCATTTGTGTATAGTTCCAGAGCACGGTCAGACAATCTCATGTGCAGACTATCATCCACCGTCTCAAAACCAAACACCTTCTGATACCAATCAGCCATTTCATCTGACTGTGCTGTGACCTCACGGCCACCAGCTTCGATAGCCTTAGCCATCTTAGCTGTACTTGCATTGTCCACTCCCGGCTTGAGAACTTTGATAACCCCCTTCGTGCTGACCGGGTACTTACCGACTACGTCTTTACTTACCTGGTGAATGAGCTTCTTCTGTAGTGGACTAATTGGTGCCAACGGTATGCTGGCTATTCCAATAGCATCAGACAGGGGACCCTTATTTAAATTGGGAACCAGGTTGTTAAGCCATTGGATTGGTGTCTTGCCACCCAACGTCGGTGACGGTTTATTCAATCCGGTTTGGTATGAAGCAACCATCTCAATAGATTTACCGGACTGCTTAGCATTAATGTTTACC
>JAFDAE010000583.1:0-1486 GCA_019314005.1 Deltaproteobacteria bacterium
GAACAAACCTAAAGAGCGAAGAAACAAGGTGCTCTTCATCAACGCGGTGAACGAAGTCACCCGCGAGCGGGCGCAAAGCTTTCTGACCGATGAGCACATCCAGCGTATCGTGAGCGCCTACCAGATATTTGCTGACGAGGATAGCTTTGCCAGGGTGGTCAGCAACGACGAGGTGCGGGGAAGAAAGGCAGCAGCCTCAGCATTGCGCTCTATGTGCGGGCAAACAACGGAAATGGGAAAGACATCGGATCCGACAAAGACATCAGCCTGAAGCAGTCTGTCGCTGATTGGCAAAAAAGTTCTCGTGAATTAAGAGCTTCGATGAATAAGCTTTTTGATGTGCTTAAATTTTGATTAACAGAATGTGTTAATCTTTTTCTTTGACAAGGCCGTTTTGTGAAGATATACTTCAAAACAAAGAAGCTGAAAAAAGTTTGTTCCAGCCAGAAGGAGATGCTGAAGACTTGCGGATCAAAACGGGCTCGGAAGCTACAGCAGCGTTTGATGGAACTTCAAGCGGCGGAAACACTTGAACAAATATCCTACCTTCCCCCGCTGCGCTGTCATGAGTTGTCCGGTGATATGGCCAGTTGGTTTTCCGTTGATCTGGATCATCCCTACCGGCTGCTTTTCATTCCAGTAAGCAATCCTGTGCCAAAGATTGAAGAAGGCGGCATTGACCGCAGCAAGGTGACGGAAATCGAGATTATTGAAATTTCCAATACGCATGAGTGAGGTTCGCCATGGAGGCAAAGAAAAAATATATATTTGAACCGGATTATGCCATCCCTCCCGGGGAAACACTTCTCGAGGTCATGGAGTCTCTCAATATGACGCAAAAAGAGCTTGCAGCCCGAACCGGCCTGACGGTGCAAACTCTGAATCGAATCATAAAGGGGCAGCAGCCGATCACCTGTGAGACTGCAAATCGCCTTGAGCTGGTTACCAGAGTTCCTGCAAATTTTTGGAACAATCTTGAAGCCCTGTTCCAGGAACAGACCGCCAAGTTCAAGGAACGGCAGAGGATGACGGCAAACGTTGAATGGCTGAAATCCATTCCGATAAAGGAATTGATTGAACGTAAGTTTATCAAGCCATCTGATACCAAAGTGGAGCTGCTCCGGGAGATCATGAGCTTTTTCGGCGTTTCAAGCGTGGCAGCATATCATGCCGTATATGATAAGGACCGGTTTAAACACGCCCTTACGATGATTCGTGGGTTGACCCGTGAGACATCGGATATATTCGAGCGGGAAATGAGGCGTTTGTGCGCTGAATCGGGGGTTGCTGTCGCCCTGGTTCCGGAAATGAAAAAAGTGCCCTGGAATGGGGCCACAAAGTGGTTGAGCCCGGGTAAGGCCATGATCCTGTTGTGTCTGAGCGGTAAAACTGAAGATAAATTCTGGTTTTCTTTCTTCCACGAAGCCGGACATGTCCTGCACGATAAAAAAAAGGACCTGCTCATCAACGACGGCAGTCGGGATGA
>JAFDAE010000583.1:1531-2189 GCA_019314005.1 Deltaproteobacteria bacterium
ATGACCCCCGTGAAGTGAGGGCAGATGCCTTTGCCTCGGAGTTTCTCATTCCCTCCGGCTATAACGAGGTGATCCGAAGTGCTCAGTCCAGGGACAGGATTGTCCAGCTGGCCGATGAGCTTGGAATTGCCCCAGGCATTGTAGCGGGTCGCTATCAATTCCTGACCGGCAGATGGAATTACTTTAAGGGGTTGATCTGTCGCCTTGAATGGGCGGTGACCAGATCATGAGAACCTTGAAGCCCGGCTGGAAGATGTTGAAGTTCGGCGATATCGTACACAACGTGGCCGTGCGTGTGAATCCGGCTGATGCGACGACGGATGTTTATGTTGGTTTGGAACATCTCGATCCAAGCACGTTGCACCTCCGCCAGTGGGGGCATCCATCCGATGTGAGCGGACAGAAGTTGGCCTTCAAGAAGGGTGATGTTATTTTCGGCCGCAGACGCGCTTACCAGCGCAAGCTGGCGGCGGATGAGGCGGTGGAACAATACGAGTTTACCCATAAAAGTGCTGTTCAGTTGCTTGGGGCAATTCGCGACAGTGAGATATGTAGCAAAAATTATCCGTGGCTAAAACTTGGTGATGTTCTTCTCTCTATTGTTGCTGGAAAGAGCGTGGTCGGTGTTAATACACCTGCTGAAACAAGCGGCTTTGGT
>JAFDAE010000227.1 GCA_019314005.1 Deltaproteobacteria bacterium
GCGGCTTGCCCTTGCCGGGCTGGGGACCGCTATCTTCTTGCCACCCAACAGTTCTGCTGCTCTGAGTGCCGTTCCCCAAAACCAGCGAGGCGTTGCCGCAGGGACGGTAGCAGCTGCAAGGAACTTTGGGATGGTCATCGGCGTGGCACTGGCCGGCGCTATATTCAACAGCACCTTCCATACATTGAGCGGAGGGCTTAGTCTGAAAGTCTATGGGCCGGATTTGGCGCCGATTTTTATGACTTCATTTCGCTATGCAATGGCAGCAGGCGGAATCGTGGCTATAATTGGTATTATCCTTGCGTTTCTGCGGGGTCCTGCGGGAAAAGTGAGCTGAAGTTACGGAGATTGTAACTACTTAGGTTCACAGTTCCGGGGTTCACGGTTCAAGGTTAGAGGGCGATGAAAATTGAACGTTTTGAAGATATTGAACCTCTGAACTTTGAACCTGAGCAGTTACATGAAGAGCGCAAGGTAGCCAACCCTGAACCGTGAACCCAACAACCTGAGTAGTTACCGGGGACTATCCTTTTTTCTATAATCACGGGCCATCTCCCGCGCTTCATCCCGCTTCCGGATCGTTTCGCGTTTGTCGTACTTTCTCTTCCCTTTTGCAAGAGCGATTTCCACCTTTGCCTTTCCATTCCTGAGGTATATTTTGGTTGGTATCAAAGAAAAACCACGCTCCTGCACCTTGCCGATCAAGCGCTTTATTTCTCGTTTGTGCAGGAGCAGTTTTCTTTCTCTAAGCGGGTCGTGATTCCCGTAGTAGGCATGGGAATAGGGGCTGATGTGAGCGTTGATCAGATATATCTCTCCGTCCTTAACCTTGCAGTAACTGTCTCTAAGGTTTGCTTTCCCCAGCCTGAGCGATTTAACCTCGGTCCCGGTAAGGACAAGGCCGGCTTCTATATTGTCGGAAAGGAAGTAATCATGTCGGGCCTTGCGGTTCTGACATACGATTTTGATGGAGTTGCGATTTTCTTGATTCATTAATCAGGGAGCGGTTCACAGGAGGTTATGTCCTGAAATTGTTCGCCAAATGTATTCTGTAATATATTTACAATATCTTGAGCCGTTCGCTGCTTCATGACCTCTTTAATCAACGGTTTACAATCACTCAATGAAACCGAACGGATCATCTTTTTGACTTGTGGTATTGATATCGGATTCATGCTCAGCTCGTCCATTTCCATCCCCAAAAGGATAGGCACATAAGGGGGGCTGCACGCCATCTCCCCGCAAATACCGACCTTGATTCCCGCGGAATGTCCCGCTGTTACAACGCTTTTTACCATTCGGAGGATAGCTGGATGAAGCGGTTGATAAAGATGAGCCACATGTTCGTTCCCCCGGTCAATGGCAATAGAGTATTGGATAAGGTCATTTGTGCCGATACTGAAAAAATCGACCTCTTGTGCCAACAGGTCGGCCAGAACCACGGCAGAAGGGACCTCTACCATGATACCAATATCAATATCTTTGTTAAAGGGAATCCCTTCCCTGTCCAGGGACTCACATGCATCGCTAAGCATCTGTTTTGCGGCAACGACCTCTTCAACACTCGATATCATGGGAAACATGAGTCGAATATTTCCATGGGCGGCAGCTCGCAATATGGCGCGGAGTTGTGTTGTGAAAATCTCCGGTTCTTTCAAGCAGAATCGTATCGCGCGAAGTCCTAAGGCAGGGTTTACCTCCTGGCCCCACTCGATGCCGTTACCGAATTTGTCTCCCCCTATATCGAGAGTCCGTATAGTCACCGGCCGGGGGTTCATGATTTCCGCGATTTCGCGATAGCTTTCGAAAAGCTCCTGTTCTGTGGGAAGACTTTTTTTATTTAAATAGAGGTACTCTGTTCGATAAAGACCGATCCCTTCCCCACCATGGTCGAGAACTGAGACAACCTCTTCTACCATCTCGATATTGGCCATGACCCTGACTTGATAACCATCAATGGTTTCAGCCGGAAGGTAGCTGCTCCGGACCACCATCGCCTCATATGCCTCAAGCCGTTCTTTTTCATCATGATAGTAGGTCAGGGTCTCCTCATTGGGATCAACGATAACCAAACCTCTCATCCCATCAGTGATGAGAATGTCTCCGGTTGTGATCTGGTGTGTAGCGCGTTCTAACCCCAATACCGCCGGTATTTCTAAAGAACGGGCAATAATGGCGGTGTGTGAGGTTCTTCCCCCTAAATCTGTAATAAATCCCTTCACCCTCTCTAACTGGATCTGAGTGGTTTCCGCAGGGGAGAGGTCGTGGGCTACCAGGATGACTCGCTTGTTGATGTCGGATATATCATCCGTGCTTTGACCGGTAAGGTTCCTTAGTATCCGATTCGAAACGTGAACGATATCGTTAAGCCTCTCTTTTAGATAAGGAGTAGGCATTTTGCTGAAAACTTCTTTTACGTGCTCCACGGATTTCTTAAGCGCCCATTCTGAATTGATTTTTTCGTTTTCAATCCTCTCAATGGTGCTTTGATGTAGCATCTTGTCTTTTAGGAGCATTAAATGGGCATCAAGGATGTAGGCGTTTTCCCGGTATTCCTCCGGCAATTCTTCTATAATTTTAAGGAGTTCTTTTGTTGAGTTATTAACAGCGTCTTTAAAACGTTCCACCTCGGCCTGGACCCGTTCCTTGCCGATATAATATTTATCAACAATATCTACATTCCCTCGTTCAACGAGGTAGGCCTTGCCGATAGCTATGCCGGGAGCCCCCCCGATTCCCTTGAGAATGATGTTTTTTGATTTTTCGTGAGACATGTTGTTATTGTTCTCCAAACCTATTCTTCACTAAACGCTCGATTGAGTCCAATATATCTTTATCTTCAGGGGTACACACCCGTACTGTAATAATGCTTCCCATGGGGCAGTTTAGAGTCAAGATGTCCAAGATACTCGACGCGTCAACACATTCCCCGTCCTTTTCAATAACCACCGCACTGCCGGCCCTTGCAACCACCTTGACAATCTGAGCCGCAGCCCTTGCATGCAACCCCAATTCATTTTCTACAGTCATTGTTCTAAGGAGTTCTTTTTCAGTATATTTATTGCTCTTTTTCACACACAATTCTATCTTCTCCGGGCGGAAGCGTTCTGTCGCCTTCAATAAGGATCATCAGGTTGTGCCGCTGCTCAATTTCTAATAGTTCCTTACGTTTTTTGTTCAAAAGGTAGTCGGCTACGTCAATCGGTACGCTACCCTTTACCCTCCCGTTTTCCCCTTTTATGGCGGCAGAACGAAGTTTTCTTAAAAAAGCTAATGCAAGGGTCTCGACAGAAGGCGTCATCCCTTTTCCACGACAGTAAATACAGGGAATATAAGTTCCGTATTCAATAGGGGGCCGCAACCGTTGCCGGGACATCTCCATAAGGCCAAACTTGGAGATCCTTCCGATACTGATCCGGGCCTTATCTTCCTTTGTACCTGACTTCAGTGCCTTTTCAACAGCTATCTTGTGTTTTTTGTCACGCATATCAATAAAATCGATAACAATCAACCCCCCAAGGTCACGCAGGCGGAGTTGACGGGCAACCTCTTCAACTGCTTCACAATTTGTCTTAAAAGCAGTCGACTCGATCGATTTTTCTTTGGTTGCCTTGCCTGAGTTTACATCTATTGCCACCAAGGCCTCTGTAGGATCGATTATAATGGAACCGCCTGACTTGAGGGGGACACGACGCGCAAAGATACTCGCAATTTGATTCTCCAGGTTATATTTTGTGAATACGGGCTTTGGATCCTTGTGTAATCTTACAACTCTGGTCTGGCGTGGAGCAATTACTTTCATGAATTGTTTGACATCCTCGAAGACGTCGCTGTTATCCACCAATATCTCTTTGACGTCCGTTGTGAACCTGTCTCTAAGGGAACGAATCACTACATGCCTTTCTTTATAAAGGAGGGCCGGCGCGGATTGGGATATTCCAAGCTCATTAATGGTTCGCCATAGTCGAAGAAGATATTGAAGGTCACTTGAAAGCGCTGTCTTTGCCTGTCCTTCGCCGACTGTCCGGACAATCGCTCCAAATTCTTTGGAGATCTTGAATGACTCGATCACTTTTTTCAGCCGCTGCCGCTCTTTTTCATCTTCAATCTTGCGAGATATCCCCCGAT
>JAFDAE010000228.1 GCA_019314005.1 Deltaproteobacteria bacterium
ACTCTAATAGTGGTAACCCACAGCAAAGAATTAGCCGACTTGATGGAACGTTGCGTGACATTAGTAGACGGCAAAATGGAAAGAGTAAATTGAGGAATTGAGGAATTAGGGGATTGGATGATTGAATGAATAAATTCCTGAATCCCTCAATTCCTTAATTTTTGTTATGGCTTATAAATCTCACATGGTCAAACGAATAATAGTTTTTTCACTCTTGCTTTGGAGCTTCCCTTGTCTCCTTTCCGCTAAAGAAATAGTTCATGTAGCCATTCTACCTTTTGAGATTCACGCGCCGGAGCAAGTCGATTTCTTGAGAAACAAGCTTCCGGAATTACTCGAAACACAGCTTTCAAATGAAGGGATTTCAGTGACCCTGCCCTCTCCGGAGACCTTGGCAAAGGAAGAGGATATATCTGGTGACAACCAATTGCGTTCTTTTGGGGAAAAGCTGGGATCTGACTTTGTAATAACCGGCAGCTTTAATCGAATCGGCAGCCGGTTCAGCCTTGATATTAAGGCAATATCCTCCAGCACTATGAGATTGTCTCACCATTTTTACGTAGAAGGAGAGGGGTTGGAAAATCTGCTTGATCGGGTACAAAAGTTGGCTAAGCAGATCAGCAACAAAATATTTGAGCGAAAGAAAATTGTGCGAATCACCATTGTCGGTAATAAGCGAATAGAATCAGAGGCTATTAAGAAGATAATCAAAGCCAAAGAAGAGGGACTATTTTCTAAAAAAGAATTAAGTGATGACCTGAAGCGAATTTATAGCATGGGGTACTTTAATGATATCCGGGTTGAGGCCACGGATATACCGGGCGGCAAAGCAGTAACCTTTCGTGTTAAGGAAAAACCGATCATCCGTCATATAAAGATAAAAGGGAATATAGTACTTACTGATGACAAGATCAAGGAAGCGCTTGATATCAAAACAGGTTCTATCCTGAACATTCATAAGGTGTACAACAACATAGAGATAATCGAGGGTCTTTACAAGGAAAAAGGCTATCATAATGTACGTGTGACCTTTAAGACCGAATCTCTTAAGGAGGATAGGGCTAACCTTGTTTTCGCTATAGCAGAAGGTGCAAAGGCATTAATAAAAGAGATTATCTTTGAAGGAAACGACGCCTACAACAGTGATCATCTACAAGGGTTAATGAAGACTTCAGAGAAGGGGTTCTTCTCATGGTTGACATCTTCAGGAGAACTTAATCAGGAAGTACTGGACCAGGACATTACAAAGATAGCCGCCTATTACCATAATAACGGCTATATTCAGGCCAAGGTTGCCGAGCCCCACATTACATTTGCAGATGACCATATATACATAAAGATTAAGATAGAAGAAGGCCTGAAGTTTGGGTTAGGCAAGGTAAGCATGGAAGGGGATCTTATCAAACCTGAAGACGAGTTGTTGAGTCTTATAGCAATTAACAAAGAAAAGATATATAATCGAGAAGTGATTAGAAAAGATATTTTAACCCTTCTGGACGTCTATTCAGATGCTGGGTATGCTTACGCGGATGTCGTGCCACGTATTAATGAAGATCCGGCAAGGCAAAAGGTGGATATTGCATATACTATCACTCAGGGGCAACCCGTCTATTTTGAAAAGATCATTATTACCGGCAATACAAAAACCCGTGACAAGGTAATTCGCCGTGAACTCAAAGTGTATGAGCAAGAACTTTTCAGAGGAAAACGGTTAAAGCAGGGGAGCCGAAACCTATACCGCCTTGATTACTTCGAAGATATAAAGGTGAACACGTCCAAGGGAAGCGGCGATGACAAAATGAACCTGCACATTGACGTAAAGGAAAAACCGACAGGCGCCTTCAGTGTTGGAGGCGGTTACAGTTCTGTTGACGATTTATTCTTCATGACGTCCATATCCCAGAGAAATCTATTTGGCCGAGGCCAAACGCTGATATTAAAAGCATCAACCGGAAAGCGTACTACACTGTTTAACCTCGGTTTTACAGAACCGTGGCTCTTTGATATTCCCCTTTCCGCCGGCTTTGACCTCTATAATCAAGAGAGAGACTACGATACCTATGATAAAAAAAGTGTGGGAGGGAGGCTGCGTTTCGGATATCGAATCACCGATTATACCAGGACCTCTCTTTATTACGGTTACGAACAGGCTGATATTGAAGATGTGCAAGATGATGCAGCTCAAGAGATTAAGGACATGGAGGGGGAATTCATATCGAGCAGCGTAACAGGCATTGTAAGAAGAGATTCACGGGACCGGGTTTTTAATCCTACCGAAGGGTCAGACAACAGCCTCTCTGTTGAATGGGCAGGAGGCCCGTTTGGAGGTGATATAGCGTTTACAAAGTATGTGGCGGAGTCTGGCTGGTATTTCCCTCTTTTTTGGAATACTGTAGGGATGTTGCACGGCAAAGCCGGACTCGTTACAGAGAACCCCGGAGGGATACTCCCTGTATACGACCGGTTTTTCCTCGGTGGGATGAACTCTGTCAGGGGATTTGATTGGAGAGATATCGGCCCGGCAGATCCTGCAACCGGAGACAAGCTCGGCGGAGACAAGATGATACAATTTAACGCGGAATTTTTATTCCCGCTGATCAAGGACGCCGGTTTAATGGGATTATTGTTCTTCGACGCCGGGCAAGCGTATGATACCGGCGAAGATATTAACTTAAGCGATGTCCGGGAAAGTATCGGCTACGGGATCCGATGGTATTCACCCTTGGGACCGATGCGGCTGGAATATGGCTATATACTCGATCGCAAACCCGGCGAAAATAAAGGTCGCTGGGAATTTGCCATTGGAACGTTATTTTAACCTAAATTGAGCGATTTTTGACTCGATCTGCACCAATCTCTTGCGCATCAAGGGCTTGCGAAAATCCTCGACATATCCACGGGTATGCCTGCGGTTTTCGCAAACCTTGCGATCTGCACCAATCTCTTGCGCATCAAGGGCTTGCGAAAATCCTCGACATATCCACGGGTATGCCTGCGGTTTTCGCAAACCTTGCTATATCAAGATATTGGCACATCTCTTCTGCAAAAATCGCTCAACTTAGGTTTAATGATGTCCATTGACTGTTGTCCGTCAACCGACATTACCCGATTGTTTGACAACAATAATATATTCGTATAATAATAGAGACCTTTGCAAAATGCGACATTTTTGCAAAGGTCTCTAATAGCGCTTCAACATCAGGAGGTATCCATGAATACTATTTTTAAGTCTTTTTTTATTGTAACAATTTTCCTTTTTGGGTGTTGGAACATATCGTATGGCGCCAATGTGGCCAAAATAGGTATAATTGATTTTCAAAAAATCATAGAAAAGTCTGATATAGGGAAGGCCTCTACAAAAAAGATCAAGGATCGTGGCAATGAAATGACAAAGACCCTGAAAGAAAAGGAAGCCGAGATTGAAAAGAGGAAAAAAGAACTTGATCAAAAGTCGTTGGTTATGAATAAAGAGGCCAGAGAGGAGCAGGAAAGAATTCTGCTAAATAAGATTAATGATCTGAAGTCACTGCAGCGGCAGTACTCCAGGGTATTGAATGAATTGCAAAATGCTCTTCTCGGAAAACTGGAGAAAAATGTTAGTGTGATCGTTGAGGAGATCGGAAAAAAAGAGGGCTATACGCTTATTATGGAAAGAAAGGTCGGTGGCGTGATGTATGCTCCCAGCGCCATTGATATTACGGACAAAGTAATTCGCAAGCTCAATGCCCTCGAGCAAAAAAAGGAATAATATGGAATATTCTTTGCGAGAAATCGCTGACCTTGTTAAAGGCGAATTGATAGGTGATCCCGATATAATTATCAAGGGAATTCTTGGATTTGACGATGCCGGACCGGATGAGATAACATTTGTAGTATCACCAAAATATATAAAGCGCATTAACGAAACAAGTGCCGCTGCAATAATTGTCCCTTCAGAGGTAAGGGAGACAGAAAAGGGATTGATTTGTGTAGCAAACCCTTACCTGGCTTTTGCCAAGGTTTCTACCCTGTTTCACTCCGTGCCAAGACCTGTTTTGGATATCTCTGACAAGGCTTTTGTGGGAAATGATTTCAAACATGGCCAAGATATCTCCGTATCCCCTGGTGTTGTTATTGGAAACGGGGTTGCCGTAGGTGACCGAGTTACACTAATGGCAGGGGTTGTCTTGGGAGACAACGTGGTATTAGGAGACGACACCCTTATTTATCCTAATACAACCATATTGGAACGTTGTCAGATCGGAAACAGGGTGATCATACATGCAGGGTCTGTGATCGGGAGCGATGGATTTGGATTTGCTCCGGATGGTGATCGTTATTACAAGATTCCCCAGGTCGGGATTGTCAGGATAGATGACGATGTGGAGATCGGTGCCGGAAACACCATTGATCGCGCCACATTTGGGATGACCTGGATCAAACGGGGAGTCAAGACAGATAATCTGGTACAGATTGCCCACAATGTGGTGGTGGGCGAGAATACAGTTATAGTTGCGCAAGTGGGGATATCCGGAAGTGTGACAATAGGGTCACACGTGACCCTTGCCGGCCAGGTTGGGGTGGTAGGTCATATCACAATTGGAGACAATGTAATCGTAGGGGCTCAATCGGGTATTGCCAAGTCGATACCAGCAGGGCAGACCATGTCAGGGTCTCCGGTTATGCCGCACAATAAATGGCTAAGGTCTTCAATAATTACCCCAAAACTTCCGGAAATGGGAAAAAAGATAAAAGAACTGGAGAATCGGATTGTAAGCTTGGAAAGGGGAAGAGATGGAACAGGTATATGATATTCAAAAAATAATGGAGTTTTTGCCTCACCGTTATCCCTTTATTCTGGTGGACCGAGTCTTAGAAGTGGTTCCAAATGAGCGAATAGTAGCTCTCAAAAATGTCACGATCAACGAGCCCTTTTTTCAGGGGCATTTCCCTAGCGCCCCCATTATGCCCGGTGTGCTGATGGTGGAAGCAATGGCACAGGTAGGCGGCGTGCTTGCATTTGCGTCGTCACCTCCGGAAGAACGCGGTAAGGTGATCTACTTTATGGGAATGGACAAGGTTCGTTTTCGGAAACCAGTGGTGCCGGGGGATCAACTGATCTTGGACGTGACAATTACAAAACGGAGAGGAAGTACCTTCAAGATGTCAGGTAAGGCTACGGTTGATGGGAATGTAGTGGCTGAGGCGGAATTGATGGCTATGTTTGGAGAAACGTAAATGATACATCCGACTGCAATCATTGACTCAACGGCTGAAATCGACTCGGATGTTACCATCGGTCCTTATGCTGTTATTGCCTCAGGTGTTCGTATTGATGTCGGAACTACAATCGGCTCTCACGCAACTATCGAATCATATACTACTATCGGGGCCAACTGCCAAATCTTTCCACATGCCGCCATAGGAGCCATACCCCAGGACCTTAAGTTCAAGGGAGAAAAGAGCTTTGTCACAATTGGAAAAGGGTCAATTATCAGAGAGTTTGTAACAATTCATCGGGGGACTGATGAAGGAGACAGGTTCACAGAAATCGGCGAGCAGAATTTCCTCATGGCCTATACGCATATTGCCCATGACTGCAAGACGGGCCGCGGAGTAATCTTTGCCAACGCCGCCACATTAGCTGGGCACATAACCATAGGTAATTTTGCAACCATAGGCGGCTTGGTGGCGATTCATCAGTTTGTTCGGATTGGCGACTATGCGTTTATTGGTGGGAAATCAGCGATTCCAAAAGACATTCCACCATATGTAATTGCATCGGGCGATCGCGCGAAACTCTTTGGGTTGAACTCGGTTGGATTGCAACGACATAATTTTTCAAGCGATACCATTGATCTTCTCAAGAAAACTTACCGCATCCTGTTCCGCCTCGGCTTAACCCTTAATGAAGCAATAGAGCGAATTAAGGCTGAAGTAGAACAGATACCGGAAGTGGTTAATTTCCTAAATTTTATCAAGTCCTCAGAACGGGGCATTACAAGGTGAGAGGTTGGATTGACGATTGACGATTGAAGATTGAATAGTTGAATGATAGCAATTTCATTTCGAAGCATACACAAACATTGTGTCGTTTATATTGATCAGGCCATGTACAACATAGCAGAAGAGGCTTATCTTAGAATTGTCGATGATCCATCAATCTTCAATCGTCAATCTTCAATCGTCAATACTAAGGTTAGGGAATGGATAGAATAGAAAGACTCGGCTTAATTGCAGGGGGTGGACAATTCCCTATCATTGTAGCAAAAGCTGCTCAAGAAAAGGGGATCAAACTCTATGCTGTCGCTCATATCGATGAAACCGATCCGCAAGTGGCCTCTTTTACTGATGAAATCGAATGGGTTCATTTGGGGCAAGTAGGCCGTTTAATAAAATTTTTCAAGAAAAACAATGTCCGCGATGCAGTAATGGCGGGGGCAATAACAAAAACAAAGATGTTTTCCAATGTTAGGCCGGACCTGAAAGCGCTCGCGGTTCTGGCCACTATTGACCACACAAAAGACGACGGGATTCTCAGGGCGTTTGCCAATGCGCTTGAAAAAGAAGGAATTACCATACGTTTTGCCACATTTTTGCTCCCTGAGCTTTCAGCGACAAAGGGGTGTTGGACACGCCGCAAACCTTCGAAATCCGAGATGGATGATATAAAATTCGGATGGAAATTGGCCAAAGAGATTGGAAAGTTAGACATAGGCCAGTCTATTGTGGTACGTGATGGTTCTGTCCTTGCGGTAGAGGCAATCGAGGGCACTGATGCTACGATTCGCAGGGGCGGTATGTTGGGAAGAGATAAAACCGTTGTCGTCAAAGTAAGTAAGCCGAAGCAGGATATGCGGTTTGACGTGCCGGCCGTCGGCGTAAAGACCATTGAGATAATGCATGAGGTCGGCGCTTCTGCCCTGGCTGTTGAAGCCGGTGGAACCGTCGTCTTCGACCGTAAGAAAATGACCGCGCTTGCAGACGAATATGGAATAGCAATTATCGCGCTAACCGATGATTGAGGTGTTTAACCGATGATTGAGGTGTTTAACACTCTGATTCAAGAAAAAAAATGCAGTTTGAAGTGTGAAGTGATCTAAAGTGCCTAAAGTTAAGGAGTGCGCTTTTGGCGCAATCAATTTAAAAATAGGTAGGATACCTTAACTTTAGGCACTTTAAACTTCAAACTTTAAACTTGTAGGTGCTTGATCAATACACTTTTTGATTTAATTTAATGACATTGAACCACAAATGGTAAAATAGAAAATTATGGTACTTCCAGAAAATAAACTGTTCGAAGTCAATATCGAAGATGAAA
>JAFDAE010000229.1 GCA_019314005.1 Deltaproteobacteria bacterium
TGACTAAAAAAGCCTGAGATGATTTAGGCGATATTTAATCAATATTTTAAAGATGTTAGATGGTTGGTGCAACAGATGCGTCTAAAGATCAGAGGTGGATTCTCGTCGAGATACTGTGCTTTTAGCATGATAGAGTTTCACGCTATACGCACAATTTTAGAATAAAAAAATCTTTAGTTTCAAATAAGTTGTAGAATATAATCATAAAAACTGGTTGCAATTTGTCCGAAAAGCATATTAGATTTCGTCTGATTAATAGATTGCTTTCTGATATTCAGGAACTTCTTAAGGATGAGCCTGACATAAAGTATCTTGACTTGATTGAAGATGAAGATTTGCCGCAATATAGTGACGTTGTTTTAATATTATCCCAGTACTCTGCGTCAATGAATAAGTTTGAGGAACGATATTACGGGTGGGATGGTGCAGAACACAGGTGGTTTACTGAGTGACAAACCAAATTTCTAACAAGACGGTTGCACCAGATCGCAGGGGCTGTGGCGTCTTGGAAGTCTTAAAACGTAACAATAACTTAGGCATTTAGTCATTGTTGTGGAAGCCCCTGCGCCAGGTGAACCGCGGCGTTAGGCAGATAAATCCTATAGATTTAGATAGTATGGCAAAAATTAATTTCTTAGGAGGGCAAAAAATGAGTGAAATCTTAAAAATGATCGATGAACTGAGTAGTGATTGGTCAAAAGAAGAATGGCTAAAAAAGAAAAATTCATTGAAGGATTGTATTTGGGCAGAAGGCGCGCTTATTAAGCACGAAAATGATAATTTAGTATATTTCGTTCCCTACCCAACAAAAATTGGTGTTTTCTATGAGGTAAAGAAAGAAGCAATAGTCGATGTAGTTGAAACTGGTAAAAACATAGAGGCGCTTGACAGAAGCTATCGGGAGGTAAGAATTTATCTTAAACGAGATGAGCTTCTCATAAAAGTACAATGGCGTCTTGCGGCAGATTTGCCTAATGATATAAATTTGTTATCACGTTTTGCCAGCTCCCTTGGGAATTTAAAATCCGAAATATCCGCAATTGATGCTTCGGTAATTTCAAATTTCTCTCCAATGGAAGTATCGCAGATTAGACAAGATACTAAACAAGGTGGAGGTGAAAAGGTAACAGAGACGGCGACAGGATCTGGAACAGGAGGCGGATCTGGTGGAGGATCTGGTGGGGGCACTGTTAGTGACGGTATTCGAGGGTAAAAGATCTTTTTTTGAGGAAACTAATGTTGGCGCTGCGGAGCTAAAAAACCTAAGGCATGCCTAACCAGGCTAATTCAGCCGACGCAAAAAGACGCGCGGCTGATTAGCGACGTTCTGCTATGAAACGGATAGTGCAGGAGCAAAACCGTGAACATAAGCTTCCCTACTGATTCCGACGGCTACCTTTCTCAAGAATGTCCGTCTTGTGCGCAGCGATTCAAGGTGCGTTTCGGCGAAGGCAGTGAAGATCCTATCTCTTTCTGCCCATACTGTGGTCACAAGGGGCATGACTGCTGGTATACGCAAGATCAAGTTGTGTATATCCAAGCTGTTACTACCGACGTTGTTCTTGGCCCCGAATTGAAAAAGCTCGAACGGGAAACGAAGAGAGCGTCTGGCGGGCTCCTCAAGCTTGACATGAAGACCGACCTTCCGCAGGCCGGTGCTCCCCCTATGGAGACCGATGATGCGCTTGACGTTCTGAGATTTCCATGCTGCCACGAGACAATCAAGGTTACACGACACGATCGACACTTCTGCATTATCTGTGGGAAGGAGATGGAGATGGCTGCAACCGATGCAAAGAAAGTGTTCCTAAGCCACAAGGGGATCGACAAAAACAAAGTGGCTGACTTGAAGAGTACTCTTCAATTACTCGGGTATGACCCATGGCTCGACGAAGATGCGATGCCGGCTGGGACCCCTCTCGAGCGTGGGCTTCTACAAGGGATGAAGGAATCCTGCGGGGTTGTGTTCTTCATCACACCCGCGTTTAAGGATGAAGGATATTTGGAAACAGAAATTAACTATGCAATCCAAGAAAAGAGAGCGAAGGGCGAGCGGTTTGCTATCATTACACTGCAGTTCGTTGATACTGAAGGTAAGATAGGAGAGATACCAGAGTTGCTGAAGACCTATGTGTGGAAGAAACCCAAAACCTCCCTTGAAGCGCTCAGGGAAATTGTCCGTGCATTGCCTATTACGCCTAGTGTAGTCGATTGGCGAGAAGGAATTGACGGCGTCGTGACAGTCCCGAAAACCAGATCGACATCTACAGAGCTATCGGCCGAAGCGAAGACAATCCTAAAGGCCGCCGCCTCCGGAGATGGTCACATTCTGTGTCATGGAAGCTACGGAGCTAAATCAGTCCAGGTTGGTGGTAAACAGCTGATCCCGGATCAGTCTCCCCGAACTGTCGCTCTTTGGGTCGGTGGCGTCGAGGACCTCCAGCGGCGGAGATACATCATGGACATTGGACACAAAGGTGAAGTGTTTCAAGTGACGAGAGAAGGGTACGAAGCGGCGGATACGCTCTCTGCGGAGTGAGAGGAGGGCGACACCGGGCAGAACAAGGCTAATTCAGCCGACGCAAAAAGACGCGCGGCTGATTAGCGACGTTATGCTGATCAATAGACATTAAAACAATGCGTAAATCAAAGCTTAAGATAAGTATAATACTCGCTTTTCTCCCTCTCGCCTTGGGAGCCATGTTTTTTTGCGGAACGATATTATCACGCACCTTAAACCCTTATGATGATTTTTCACCTACTGCCATTTTTCTGTCCGTAATCGTATTGGTTCTTGCAGCAGTATCTTTCACGTTGATTCTTACTCTGGTTGCCCAGGCCATAACAAAAATCGGTAATTTCGATACTGGGTTTTGGCCTTCAAGGGCAGCCCTATTGCAGGAGGTATCTGCCTGGCTAATTATTTACTGGATTATTTTGTGGGGCTTACCGTTTACATTCGGAATGTCTCTTTACGCATACTCCTCTCAATATTTCAATCATTATTTAGCAGGAGTGGTGGGTCTATTCGCCGGTATATTTGGAGTTATTTTACTTCGAAAACTTCTTTCACACGAAATATGGAGAACTTCCGCCAAATTCGACCCAGCACGAAGTTTGGGTTGGAAAAAAGGGTTAATACTTACTATAGCGCTTATCATAGTTGGTTCCTCTTATCTTCATAGCTGTTATATATTCGAGGTTAATCTACCCTCTACCGAGTTTAACATTACCGATCAAATAGAAGTTCGTGCAAGAATGTCTGGTAGAATCAACAATCACAATTCATTACGCGTGAGAATGGTAGCCATCAATTCAGTCGGCTTGAAATCTGAACCCTTGGCGTTCCTCGATGAGTCAAATGGACACTACGTAACCTGGATTGACTTAAACAAGGCAGCTCCTGGTAAATATCGTATTATTATATTTTTCAATAACTACAGAACTGAACCTGTTTATAAAAGGCTTGGTCTATGGATGGGACATAATAACCTGATAAAAACATTTATTGTACGAATTAAGCAACATGGTAAATCCGCATAACCAGCGGGCTTCACTGGACCGGTGGGTGAATTCGGTGTCACATCTTGATTAGCGCATTAGTTTTAGGAAATGGGGTCATAGGAAATAGGGTCAAGTCTACGGTTGACCCTTGCTCAAAAGGAAATAGGGTCAAGTCTACGGTTGACCCTTGCTCAAAATTAATAAGGGTCAAAAGTAGACTTTGACCCCTCTGGCCTTAACCAAGGCATATAATACCAAGGCATATAATACCAAGGCATATAAGACCTTATCGAACCCTGAAAAACGTGCTGCCTACGATGTTAACTATGAAAAGGAAACAAATCACCGATGGAAAACGGTATCAAAAGGTGATAAATCTAGTGATTTTGGGACCGATAGACAGATCCGTCGTACAATCCTATACATTCTTTAGCATAAGCGAAAAGAAGCCCCGATAGAAGCAGGAGTGGGAACCTGGCAGCTTGAACATTTAATGGAATGGCCCGAGAAAACTTTGGAATTTCACATTTGGTATTTGAAGGAGAAGGGCTGGATTGAGCGAACCGACGCAGGTGGTTTTGC
>JAFDAE010000230.1 GCA_019314005.1 Deltaproteobacteria bacterium
GATCGGCAGATTGGAGGAAAGGACGGGGCGAAACAACAATAAATACAGCGTTTATATAGTACCTCAAGATCCGTGGGATTTGCAAAACACGATTTACAAAATGGCTTGTAAGCGTGCACAGGTGGCGGCGGTTCTTAATGCGACCGCGGCTTCGGATATATTCACGCAAGACGTCGAGGATATGAACGGTTTTGACAAGCAACCTGCCCGGGAACCACTAAAGAAACCACAAGCGCAACCTCGAGCACAAGCACCAAAAGAAGAAAAGGTTATTGATGTAGAGAACGAAAGCCCCTTCTCTCCGTCAGACGCGAACCAAATCGACAGGGATCAGCAAGTCGCAGAAATCGGGCAGATGTTCTCGGATATGTCAGAAGGGGATGACGCGAAATTTCTGGTGCTATTGAAAAAGTATACCGCTTACGAAAAAGATGGAAAAAAATTTGCCGGTCGCGAGCGTTTTTTGGATGTATCAGATGCGGCAATGAAAGTAACCCATCACCGCGTCAAAAAAGACTGGAAAGAAAAATATGACTACTAAACTCATATTTGACCCCAAGAGGCACGAATACACCGTGGGGGGCGTAAGGCTCCCCTCGGTGACAGGAATCCTCAATGAGGTGTTCCAGCCGAAGAATTACGCGGAAGAATATCACTTGACGCGGGGTAAGTATGCTCATTTGGCAACCGAGCTGTACGATAAGGGCGAATTGGATGAATCTACGATTGATGATACAATTCTGCCGTATCTTGAGGCATGGAGGAAATTCCGCACGGAAACAGGGTTTGTCCCGGAGGAAATCGAGTTGAAACTGTACTCTGAAACCCTCCGATTTGCCGGAACATTGGATCGTATTGGGACGCTTGGGACGGATAAAATCCTGTTGGACATAAAAACCGGTGCCGGATTCGGTATGGCACGGTATCAAACAGCCGGATATGAGATACTCTACGGCAAAAAGCTGAAACGATATGGTGTGCTTTTGACTGCGGAAGGTAAATATAAGATACAGCCGTTCAAAGACAAGACAGATGGAAATGTTTTCCGCGCGTGTCTTACGGTTTATAATGTTAAAAAAGGAGGCAAGTAGTGGAAAAGGTCATAAAAACTGAAACAGATCTAAAAGAGACAGATGTATTGCAAGAGGCAATTGAAACGAGACTCGAAGTTGCCATGACGCAGGAAATACGCAATCACGAAGAATATAACGAGCGTGTGTCGTACCTAAAAAACCTCAAAAGCCTGATGAAGCAATGGGAAGATTCCCGAAAGGGCATGGTAAAACATTTAGATGCGGCGAAGCGTGAAATACAAGATTTCTTCCGGGGGCCGGCAACTAAGATGAAGGACAAGGAAGCGTTTATTAAGGCTAAACTTGTAGAGTACGACGCGAAGATTGAACGTGAGCGACAGGAAATACAGCGCAAAATTGATGCTGAAGCCGAGAAAGAACGGAAGGAAAAGAGGCGACAGGAACTCGCGTGGGAAGAAAAGGAAAAGAAAAAAAGAGAAGCCGCTGATAAGATGGCCGCGGAAGGCAAAGAAGAAGAAGCGCGGAAGATGCGAGAGCAAGCCAACAAGGATGCGGAGAAAGCCGCGGAACGCGCCGAGCAAGCAGAGAATATCGTCGCCCCGGTGGTCGCAAAGCCGGAACCATTAAAGGGAATATCGTATAGTATGAAATATACCGGAGAAGTTATTGATTTCGCGCTGTTGCCGGATGGGTTTAAGACCGTTAATCAGGGTATGCTTGATCGAACCCTGCAATCACAGAAAGGCGTTATCCCTATTCCGGGAGTGAAGATAATCGAACGGAAAATTGTTACATCACGATCGTAAACCAACGGCGCCGTAAAAGTCCGTCCCCACTGTGTAAACGGGACTCATGGATGTCCACTCGGAAGGAGGGTCGGCGCTTGTTGAAAAGGATTCATTATGCCCAATATTAAAGCAGTCGTGCTTCAAACAAAAGTAGATGAGAATGGGCGGTTTCTCGCAAAAATCCGCCTAAATGGAAAGCTTCCAAAGGTTGGGGAAACCGTCTCGGTCAAGTGGGGCAAAAAAAGATCGAATGATCAGAATGCCTTAATGTGGGCTTTTCTCGATTACCTCATGAACGACTGCGGGTTAAAAGATGAATACATCGACGCGGAAGAGCTACACGAAGAACTCAAGGGCAGGTTTTTGGCGAAGAAAGTTATGGGTAAGGGTGGGTTTATGACGATAAAAATAGGCTCGACTACCGATCTCGACAAGCTTGCCTTCGGAGAGTATATCGAAAAAATCAACAAGGCTATGACGGAGTACAAAAAAATCGACGTGGCGCCATTTTGGAAAGATTACAAGGATTATTACGGAAAATATTAACAAAAGGAGAACCAATGAGAAAAATCGAAGTTGGCACAGACGTCATGTTAATTAAGGGCGTAGTCAGTTCAGCAAGAAAAGGTATTGTCGTTGCAATAGTTAAGAATGGCAGAGCAAGGCAATACATAGTCCAGTTTAGAAACCCGGCGTGTTGGGCGTGTTATTTGAGGGAGGAATTGGTATGAAGGAATTTAAAGACGTGAATCAAAGAGCGATTGAGCAGGATTGCATAATTCAATTTGACGCCTGTTTTGCGAAGGTTATTTCTCTCGGGGAGCAGATATACTTAACCCATTGGCATCAGGACATTGAAAGCGCCGTTGCTGACAATAAACCGACTTTGGATTTTCCCCAAAGCACTATTGATGCGAACAAGATTAAAATCGTTCGATTTAAAAGCCTACGCGTATTCGATTCAGAAGGGCGGGAGTATAAAAAATGGGATTGGATTGAAAATGAAGGCGTGCAAGTTCGAATAGTAGGTTCTCTTATTCATCCCACAAACACCCAATATAATTACGTCATCATATTAGCCAATGGGCATTACGCATTATGGCACGCGTGTAATTACAAGATTCTCCGTAGCGAGACAGATGAACCGTCCGAAAAAAGCGGACAGACACTTGAGAGCCATAGCGCGAAAAGTCAGAATGATAACCATGAGGCAATAAGAGAAGAAATCGAGCAGGATGTAATTTTGGAAGAACGAAGAATTAAAAAAGATTGCGAGTGGCAGTCCTCCATCAAAAAGCCCGAACCGCCCAAGAAGATTGAGAAGTTGAAAGACCCTAACTCAACTATAAATTACAAAGACGCATCTCCGGGATTTAAGAATATCTACGAAATTTTGAGGGAACACGCGCTTTTGCATAAAATGTTTTTCGACAAAATTAACGAAATAATCGAAAGGGTGGAAAATGGATAAACTGCTCACCCTATTAAAAAAGTTCAAGCCAAAACAGATCATCGACACGGTTATATGCGTTATCATTTGCGCTATCATCTTGGGGTATTTTATTGTGCGGGTTGTTTGTTTTTTTAGGTGAGAGCTTGCATTTTTGGGATTGATAGTGTATACTTGGGGTAAGGCAGATTCTGATATGAAACCAAAACTTTTAAAAAATCAAACACTTTTCGGCACATCCAGAAGGGTTACATCCCTTCAAAGCATGTCTTAATCTGCCTGCTTTTGGGTGTGCCGGACATTTTCTTGTTAGGATCATAATGCCAAAAAGGTTTACCGATACGGACAAATGGAAAAAGAAATGGATCCGAAAACTACCCAAAGACTACAAGCTGCTTTGGATCTATCTTTTAGATGACTGCAATCACGCAGGGATATGGGATGTTGATTTGGAAGTTGCATGTTTCCGGTTGGGGATAGAGGTTACAGAAAAAACGTCCCTGGAATACTTTAAAGACAAAATAATTGAGATAGATGGCGGAGAGAAATGGTTTATCAAGGCTTTTGTTGAATTTCAATATCCGGGTGGACTTAATCCTGATAATAAAGTTCATGCGTCCGTCATCGCAATTCTTAAAAAAGAAGGGGCTTACAAGGGGCTTACAAGGGGCTTACAAGCCTCTAAGGATAAAGATAAAGAAAAGGATAAAGATAAAGAGCAAGACAAATATGCCCTACCATTCACAGGAGAACTAAAAAAGAACCCCGCATACAAAGGCATCAACATAGATTCGGAACTCGGCAAAATGGACG
>JAFDAE010000231.1 GCA_019314005.1 Deltaproteobacteria bacterium
GGCAGGAAAAAGATTTTTGATTCCGGACCCAACTGGAGCCTTTATCGCGGCGGGGGAAGATATATTTTAAGGACAATATTGCAGGAGGCGATATTTGATCCTGATTTTCGTTCCGCAGACCTTTACACCCTGAGTGAACAAGACGATTCTTCAATTCCCAAGTTTTTTGTTTATCCATTGCATGAAATTTTAATGATCAACCTCCTATGCAAAGACGAGGGTATCCTCCTTCATGCCTGCGGAATCATAGACAAGGAAGAGGGTATTCTCTTTTGTGGAATGTCAGGAGGAGGTAAAAGCACGTTAGCCAATATATGGAAGGATAAAAAAGGGGTTGTTGTACTGAGTGACGATAGGATTATCGTTCGCGGAATTGATGGGAATTTGATGGCCTTTGGCACCCCCTGGCATGGTGAGGCAGGGCACTGTTCACACGAAAGGGTCCGATTGCGCAAGATATTTTTTATAGAGCACGCGGAAAAGAATTGGGTGAAAAAAATATCACGGACCAAAGCAGTATCGAATTTATTGATACGATCTTTTCCACCGCTGTGGGATAGGGAAGGCATGGCTCGTACGTTGGAATTTGTTGATACATTGTCGCGAGAGATTCCATGCTATGCTTTAGGAGTCGTGCCTGATGATAGGGTTATCGATTTTGTGCGAAACATATGAGTAGCATGAATACATTTTTGACGATAAGCAAAGAACTTTTCGAACAGGGCAAATCGGTGCGTTTTGAGGCCCGGGGCTGGAGTATGCGCCCTTTGATCCGAGACGGGGATTTCGTCATCGCAAGGCCGATAGATAGTACGTCCGTTAAAATTGGGGATATTGTTTTTTACATTACAGACAATAACGGCATACTTGTTCACCGCATAATCGGCCTGCGCCGAGATGATGGTGAAATGACCGCAATGATCAAAGGGGATGCCTGTTTTGGCCCTCCGGATAATGTCCCGGTTCAAAATATATTTGGACGAGTGGTATCGATTGAAAGAAAGGGGCGGGAAAAAAGGTTCGATACCGCATGGCAAAGGGCGCTGAGTCTTATCCTTGTGGCGGCAGCACCTTTAACGTTGTGGGGCTTGCCGATTTTGAGCAGGGCAAAGAGAATGCTATTGAGTGGAAGGTGATAAAAAGTGACATGGACCCTTGAAGATCGCCTATTACTATATTGTTGTAAAAAAAAGATCCAGGATGAGGTGCAAAGTGACATAGCCGATACATTTGGCGATATTGATTGGAATAGCTTTCTGGAAAAGGCGAGAAGAGAAGGTGTCTCGCCTCTTGTTTTTTTACGACTTTCTGAAACAGTCGGCCACAGTAGCACGGTTCCTCTTGGTGTAATTGAAGAACTAAAAAAGGACTACTATACGACTGCTGCCCGGAATTCCCTCATTTTTAAAGAGCTTGGTAGAGTTCTTGAAGCGTTTAATCATGCCGGGGTTGAGACGGTTGTCCTAAAAGGCGCGGCCCTGGCTGAAATGGTCTATAGAAATCTGGCCCTGAGATCGATGTCTGATGTTGATCTGTTGATAAAAAAGGAAGAAATTTATAACATAGACCTCATCTTAAAAAGGCTGGGCTATTATTCGCCGGACGCTCGAGGAATTGATATTGTTGCTGTTCCTCCGGATTATCTTACAACATTAGCCTATATATCTTCTTCAAAGAATTCTCCGTGTTTTCATATTCATTGGCATTTTGTGAATTCCACCATCCCCAACGATTCATTGATAAGAGATATCTCTATGTCCAATATATGGCGTGATGCGAAAAAGGCGAGCATTGCCGGCGTGGAAACATTGGTAATGGCGCCGCACCATCTCCTTATCCATCTTGCCGAGCATTCTCTCAGAGTTACCCATTCGTTGAGCAAGCTTTGTTTTCTTTGCGATATCAATGAGGCGGTCGAGGCATATTGTGAAACAATAGACTGGGAAGCATTGATAAGAGAGAGCAGACGGTTCAATCTCGACTGGCTGGTCTATTTGCCCCTTTATTTTGCAGGAGAATTTTTAACCACGAAAATTCCGAAAAAGGTTTTATTGAGGCTAAGACCGGAAAGATTTAGTTTGTATGAAAAGATTTTCATCAAGTTGGTATCAAACAATCGTCGATTTTCCGGATTAAGCTATCTCTTGCACCTTTCGAGCAATAAAGGAGTGTCTGAAAAGGGAAGGTTTGTTCTGAGGACTCTATTCCCGCCCTGCCATGTTATTGCCCAACGGTGCGGAATTTCACCAAAGAAAGTCGGATTTATTTTTTACCTGCGCAGAATGAATGAAGTAGTCATGGCTTTTGCCGGTGTGATCATAAAGCTTTTCCGCACGGCGCTGCGGTTTCGTTCAAGGGGAGTGTAAATAGTGTCGTATATTGTAGAAGCAGATGGTCTCTCAAAATATTTTTCTCCGCGAATCACGCTGGTGAAAACGTTCAGACATATGTTTGGAGGGAGAGACGCCATTGTAGCCCTCGAGGACGTGTCTTTTACAATGAAAAAAAGTGAAATATTCGGGCTGATCGGACCGAACGGCGCAGGGAAAACTACTCTTTTGAAAATTTTGGCTACATTGATCCTACCGAGCAAAGGACGCGTCCTCGTGGGTGGTCATGAAGTCGCTGCCGAGTCTATCGCGGTACGGAAATGTATCGGCCTGGTAAGCGGCGAGGAACGAAGTTTTTACTGGCGCATCAGCGGGAGGAAAAATTTGGAGTTTTTTGCTACGTTTTACAATCTCACGAAAAAATTAGCTCGAGACAGGATTGACAACTTGATTGAACTTCTTGAGATAGAGGCGCCGGACAGAATGGTCGGCAAGTATTCGTCCGGAATGAAGCAGCGGTTGTCGCTGGCAAGGGGTTTGCTACATGATCCTCCTGTGCTCCTCATGGATGAGCCCACAAAGAGCCTGGATCCCGGAGGCGCTGAAAAAATCCGAAAGATTGTTAAAGAACATCTTTGCCTTAAAGAAAAGAAGACTATTATATGGGCCACTCATAACTTGAGGGAAGCAGAGACAGTTTGTGACCGTATAGGTCTGATCAATCATGGGAAGCTCGTTGCTGTGGGGACTATGGACGAGTTGAGGGGAAAGGTCGGCTTAGGGAGTATGGCATCGCTTGAAGAGATATATGGGGTGATGAGTAAAGCGTAAAGAAGTTTAAAGTTCTTTACGCACTTCATAAGGTATAACAAACACTATGGTATTCTATAAGATATTTGCCTTTATAAAAAAATCGTTTTTTGTCCAGTGGAGTTATCGTCTGGCAATTTTTTTGGGTATCTTAGGCACCCTTGGCACATTATTGACGTTTTATTTTATTGATAGGCTTTTCGGGTTCAAGATTGTTACCCACCTTGCCCCGTATGGGGTCAATTATTTTTCTTACGCACTGATCGGAATCGCCTTTTCCGGTTTTATCGGGACTTCTCTGGGGAAGGTCGCCGGGCAGATCAACCAAGAACAGGCGATGGGGACATTGGAGGCGCTATTGACAACTCCAACCCGGATCGAGACCCTGATTGCGGCGATGATTACATGGGATCTGGTATATGCTTTTGTTGAATTCGCTCTCTACATCATCCTGGGAATATTTTTATTCGGTATCGATTTTTCAAATATCAACATCCTGTCCACCCTGGTCATTACGCTTCTGAGTATCGTGTCGTTTAATTCGTTAAGCATTATTTCAGCGGGATTTATTCTTGTATTCAAGAAGGGTGATCCGGTTTCATGGTTAATCAGCATAGCTTTTGAACTCTTGGGTGGAGTATATTTCCCTGTAACCGTTCTCCCTGAATGGCTTCAGTCCATTGCCCACCTTTTCCCTATAACTTATGCAATCCGATCCGTGGAATTGGCGATTTATCAGGGGGCAACTTTAAAGGAGCTTTCTTCTGATATCTTCGCCCTTGTCTTATTTTCCCTTTTTCTCCTTCCTGTGGGAATCCTGGTCCTCAAGTATGCCTTGAATCAGGCTAAACACGACGGCAGTCTGATTCAATATTGATGGCGTCGTAAAAAGTCCAATCTACTGCGTTGTAGTTGTTTTTCAGGCATTCGACATAC
>JAFDAE010000232.1 GCA_019314005.1 Deltaproteobacteria bacterium
CGCCGGTTCATACTCGGACGGGAAGCTGTTTTCCAGGAGAAATAATAATTCGAGCTATGTAAATCGGGTGTTGAAGACTTTTATTAAATTTGGTGCGCCTGAAGAAATAGGGTACATCAGCAAGCCACATTTGGGGACTGATGTGTTGTGCGCAATAGTTCGTAATATAAGGATCTATATTCTGGAGAGAGGCGGTGAGATATATTATGGCTCAAAAATGACGGACATCCTGATATCAGAGGGTAAGGCCTCAGGTATTATAATAAACGGTGAGAAGGAATATCTTTCTTCGAGTATCTATATTGCTTTGGGACATTCTGCGCGCGATACAGTTGAGATGATGCATGAAAAAGGTGTTGCTATTGAGCAGAGGCTGATTTCTATTGGTGTGAGAATTGAGCATCCTGTTGAAACTATTAATCTTATGCGATATGGCGACAAATATAAGGATTTTCCCGGCTTAGGGGCGGCTACCTATTCTTTGAATTATACCGATCGAAAAATTCGGAGGGGGGTTTATACATTCTGCATGTGCCCTGGAGGTGAGGTAATTAATGCTTCATCTGATCAAGGCATGATGGTTGTAAACGGGATGAGCTACTCACGCAGGTCATCAGCATTTTCAAATGCAGCGCTGGTTGTAACCTGTCATGCGGATGATTATAAATCAACCGGTCCATTGGCTGGCTTAGAGTTCCAAAAGCATATTGAGCAAAAGGCCTTTAACGCAGGAGGAGGAAGATGGGAAGTCCCTGCGCAAAATTTGATGGATTTTTTAGGTGAGAGCAGCTCTGCCGGCTTAAATAAAAACTCATATAAGATGGGGGCTGTTCCTGCTGATATGAAAGACATTTTTCCAACATTTGTGGTCGAGGAGCTGTTGGCCGCATTTAATAAATGGAAAGAAGAAGTTCCATTGTTTGTTTCAAATCATGCGATATTGCTCGGTGCGGAAACAAGAACTTCATCTCCTGTACGGATTAAACGCAATGAAAAATTTGAATCAGTAAATATACAAAATTTGTATCCCATAGGCGAAGGTTCAGGCTATACAGGCGGTATAACGAGTTCTGCCGCTGATGCTATAAGGGCTGTGGGAAAACACGTATTGCAAACATAGTCAAAAAGTTGTTGCTTTTCTGGAATTTTTGGTTATTATTAAATTTGTTATTGTGCAGTTCTATTTGTAGTTCATAATTATGGAAAAGTCAGCCGCACAATCCTCAGAAAGAGGGGTGCGGTTTTTTTTGTTTGAACACAAAGCAATAAGGACAGACATGGCCAGAACAAGCTATTCATTTGAAAAGCGCCAGAAAGAATTGGCAAAGAAAAAGAAGAAAGAGGAAAAAAAGCAGCGCAAGCTGGAGAAACAGAATAATTCTGATGAGGAAAAGGAGAACCTTTCTCCTCAGGAAGATTAACAGCTTTACGCCCTGCTTTTCTTAACCGATAACACTCTATGCCACGGGGGAGATCCTTGTGGCTTTTATTATTAAGGACACGACTATGATAACCGCATCCAATGTTGCTCTCTCCTATGGCAAGAGGGTCATCTTCCGGGACGTCAATATTAAGTTCACCCCTGGCAACTGCTACGGTCTGATCGGGGCGAACGGCGCCGGCAAATCCACTTTTCTGAAGATCCTGGCGGGTCAGCTTGAGCCTGATCGGGGCGAGATTGCCAAGGGGCCGAGACAGCGCATCGCGGTGCTCAACCAGGACCAGTTCGCTTTTGACGAGCACACCGTTTTCAATACCGTGATCATGGGCCATAAGAAGCTCTACAAGGTGATGGCCGAGCGTGAGGCCCTCTATTCCAAGGCTGATTTTACCGAGGAAGACGGCATCCGTGCCGGAGAACTGGAAGCCAAGTTCGGTGAAATGAACGGCTATGAGGCAGAGGCAGAGGCCGCGGTGCTGTTAAACGGCCTCGGCATCCCGGAAGAGATGCGTCAGAAAAAGATGCAGGAGCTTGACGGCAGCGATAAGGTGCGGGTGCTGCTGGCCCAGGCACTGTTCGGCATCCCGGATATCCTGCTTCTGGACGAGCCCACCAACCAGCTCGACCTGAAAGCCATCGCCTGGTTGGAGGATTTTCTCTCCCGCTTCCAGAACACAGTGATCATCGTCTCCCATGACCGCCATTTCCTGAACCAGGTCTGCACTCATATGGCGGATATCGATTATGGCAAAATCCAGGTCTATGTCGGCAACTATGACTTCTGGTATCAGGCCAGCCAGCTCCATTTCCGCCAGAAGGAGACCGAGAGCAAGAAGGCCAAGGCCAAGGCGGAGGAGCTCAAGGAATTCATCCAG
This sequence comes from Deltaproteobacteria bacterium, assembly GCA_019314005.1. The sequence goes on from JAFDAE010000232.1 coordinate 2,317, forward strand.
CGTTTCAGTTCCAACGCCTCCAAGGCCAAGCAGGCCACCTCGCGGAAGAAGCTGCTTTCGAAGCTCGTCCTCGATGACATGCCGATTTCCTCCCGAAAATATCCCTACATCGTCTTCAAGCCGGAACGGCCCTGTGGTGACATTATTCTGGAGATCAACGGTCTTTCCAAAGAGATCGACGGGGTTTCCATGTTTGAGGATCTCACCCTCACTGTCAACAAGGGCGACAAGATCGCCTTTGTCGGGGCTAACAGCCTTGCAAAAACCACCCTGTTCCAGATTCTGGCCGGGGAGCTTGCGCCGGACAAAGGCAGCTTCCGCTGGGGGGTGACCATCAACAACGCCTATTTCCCGAAAGAGAATAATGCGTATTTCAATAATGAGGAGCTTGATCTTATCGGCTGGCTGAGCCAGTTTGCACCTCCCAAGGAGAATGAGAGTTTTGTCCGGGGGTTCCTAGGCAAAATGCTTTTTTGTGGAGAGGAGGCGATGAAAAAGACCTCTGTTCTCTCCGGTGGCGAACGGGTGCGCTGTATGCTCTCCAAGATGATGCTCTCCGGCGCCAACGCCCTCATTCTCGATGAGCCCAACAACAACCTCGACCTTGAGTCAATCACCTCTTTGAATAACGCTCTGATGGATTTTCCGGAGGTGGTGCTCTTTGCCTCCCATGACCATCAGTTTGTGTCCACCGTGGCAAACAGGATTGTCGAAATCACTCCGGACGGCATCATCGACGTGATGGTGGACTTTGACGAGTACCTGGCAATGAAGGAAGCGAGTCTGTCCGGTGAGAACGATTACCTGGACAGTCGGGCAGCTTAGTGAGTCTGGGTTCAGCGATCTTCCGGATTTTCCATTTTAGGTGAACACATTTTGCCGCGAAAACAATCCCGACCCAAGCGTGAATATCCTCAAATACGGCCTGCCTAGAAACAAATGGGTGACCCCCTTTCTTCAGTTTGGTTGCATTTGAAACACTAATAAGGCGCCAGATTGTGTGAAAACTCTTTGTTATTTTGGCGATAGCATATATACTGTTATTATAGAAAGCTGGTTCGTTTTCCCTGTCAGTTTTTTACCAAAAGGTTGTCACTTTTACTAAGGTCTTTATAACTTTCCCTCTATGGAAGGACAAATGGCTAAGGAAACGGAGACTAAGGACTCACTATATGTTGATAAAGGGTTGGTCGCGATGTTCCTCAGGATGTCACCAGAGGAACGTTTACGAGCCAATGATAACGCAGCACGTGTTATTCTGGAGTTGAGAAATGCCTACCAACCCGCTTAGGCCCTCTCGACGTTCTGGCTGTTATTGAGGAGGGGAAAGCATATGAAGACCTCCTTGAACACACAGTGGAAATTGATTTTAGAGGCCACACGATTCGTGTTCTCGAACTTAAGACATTGATAGAACTCAAAAGAACCTCCAGGGACCCCAGGGACAAACAGCGACTCCCGGTTCTGGAAGAAACACTGCGACAACTGGAGGAAGATTAAGGCACTGATCTTAGCTTATGTGGTGTACTTTGAAGTTGAATCTACCAACAACGGGGTCAGCCCCGTTGCAAGGAGGACGGCACAGTAATGGAAGAACGTCGCAAGTTTAAAAGAGTCCCGGTTGAAGTAGTCTTCATGTATGAGCTACAAAACTGCGACGCCGTGGACGAGGTGACATTACATAGCATGGGGACGGCGGTCATTAGGAACATATGCTTAGGTGGCACTAGCATAAGGACTATGGGGCAACAG
>JAFDAE010000233.1 GCA_019314005.1 Deltaproteobacteria bacterium
AATATGTCCGTGGTGATTAAAGCGAGAGGATTATACGACGTCACTGATCATTATATTAAGAATAAACAAAAGAGGTTCATCGGCACCCAGGGTATTGCTCATGACATTACCGACCGCAAAACGATGGAGGGGGTACTTTTCAAGGCAAAGGAAGATTGGGAGCTAACCTTTGATGCGATAACAGACCTGGTGATGCTTTTGGATAAGGAGCACCGCATTGTTAGGATTAATAAGGCTGCCACCAACGCGCTTGGTGTTGCTAAGGAGGAAATATTAGGGAGGAAATGTTACGAAGTGGTGCATAACCGTGAGCAACCTATTGCAGGATGCCCGCTACAGAGGACTACGCGTGACCAGCTTCCCTATTCACGGGAGATCGAAGAGTCGAATTTAGAAGGCGTTTTTATATGCTCCACGGCACCGATACAAGACAAGAAAGGCGAGATATTAGGATACACTCATTCTTTGAAGGACATAACCGAACGGAAGCGGCTGGAGGCCCAATTTCATGAGGCCCAAAAGCTGGAGGCGATAGGTACATTGGCCGGAGGGATAGCTCACGATTTCAATAACCTGTTGATGGGTATTCAGGGGTATACTTCTTTGATGCTTCTTAAAATTGATTCGGTTCATCCGCATTTTGAAAAGTTAAAAAAGATAGAAGATCAGATAAAAAGCGCTTCCGAACTGACTAATCAACTTCTCGGGTTCGCCCGTGGGGGCAAATATCAGGTCCGCTCCATAGATCTTAATAAGTTAGTAACAAAAAGTGTCGAGATGTTTAGAAAGACCAAAAAGGAGATCGTCGCCCACACAAAAGTGAGTGAGGAACTTATAATTATTGAGGGCGATCAATATCAGGTTGAACAGGTCCTTTTGAATTTGTACGTAAATGCGTGGCAGGCCATGCCGAAAGGCGGCGATTTATTTGTTGAAGCACATCCCGTGATTGTCGAGGAAAACGATGCCGAGTTTTATGAGATACAACTGGGGCGATATGTTCGAATATCTGTTCGTGATACCGGCATCGGTATGGACCAGGAGACGCGGGCAAGGGTTTTTGAACCTTTCTTTACAACAAAGGAAATGGGACGGGGGACCGGCCTCGGGTTGGCATCGGTATACGGAATCGTGAGAAACCATAATGGCGCAATAGAGGTGGAAAGCGAAGTAGGTAAGGGAAGCACTTTCCACATCTATTTCCCCATTTCCGAAAAGAGACTGGAGGAGGAGAAATCGCCTACGGATGAGATCATAAAAGGAACAGGAACGATTCTGCTGGTTGATGACGAGGAGATTATTTTAGATGTTGGTTCGGAATTGCTTACATCCCTAGGATATACGGTAATAAGAGCATCAAGTGGAAAAGAGGCCGTGGATATTTATCGTGATAAGAAGGACGAAATTGATCTGGTTATTCTTGATATAGTAATGCCGATAATGGGGGGTGGAGAGACCTATGATCTGTTGAAAGGGATCAAATCAGACATTAAGGTCATCCTTTCAAGCGGGTACAGTATAGACAAAAAGTCAGATGATATTATTGTAGGCGGGGTGAATGACTTTCTTCAGAAACCTTTTAATGTAGAAGTTTTGTCACAAAAGGTCAAAGAGGTGTTGGTGATTTCGTAAAGAGTCCGAAATGCGCCTTTCTGTTTACGTGATACCCTAGGAGGCTGTCCGAGAATTATGTCCGTGACGAAAAATAGTGAGAACGAGACAAAATTTTCGCAAATTTGAGGAGAATAGCAGGCCTATTTGACGAAAACTTGCGGGAATTTGGGCCGTTTCTCACTATTTTGCAGTAGGATCAGAATTCTCGGACAGCCTCCTAGTTTTCTGCCGCGGAATTGTTGAAGGCCATATCCTATGTTTAATGAACAAACTATGAATGCGAATTCCTTGATGAACAATAGGATACTATGTGTAGATGACGATGTCGCCATACTTAAATTATATAAAACCATCTTAGGCGGAGAATGCCCGTTATCGCGAGACGATATCAATAATGGGTCATCTAAAGGGAGTACGCCGCATGGAACGGAAATCTATTCGTTAAATGGTCAGGCCTATGAGATATGGTTAGCACAGAGTGGTGAAGAAGCCATTAGACTGGTCCTGGAAGAATGGGATAAAGGCCGGCAGTTCGCTGCCGGCCTTTTCGATATGAAAATGCCGGGCGGCATGGGTGGTCTCGAGACGATTCAGAAGGCCCTTGAGATAGATTCTGATCTTCATTGCGCAGTGGTTACGGGCCATAACGACCACGGCGTGTCAGAGATAAACAGGGTGTTTCGTTCCAAAGATCAATGGATCCTTCTCAATAAACCCTTTGAAAATGACGAGTTGTTGCAGATTGCCCATCACTTGGTTGCCATGTGGAAACTGAAGATGGCAAATCAACAATTTATCGCTCACCTTGAGCAAGAGGTCGAAAGGCGAACGCTTAAATACAAAGAAATAGCACATCGCCTGATTCTCATTAACCAGCTAAGCAAAGAGATGAAAAGTGCCGTTGATCTTTCCGAACTTCTTAACAGGATGTTGGAGGAATTAAAGCTTGTTGTTGGCGCCGATATCGGTTCACTGCTATTGCTCGAAGAAGCTGACCATACAATCGTGAAAGCAGCGGTTGGGCCAAATAAGGAAAAGGTAGTAGGTTTGAAGAACGACATAGATCAAAACCGGATTTCCAATTATGTCATTAAAACCAAAAAGCCGCTTCTTGTGGCTGACTTATGGCAAGATGGAAGATTTCTGGATGCTGCGGATCAACAACGACCCAATTATGATTCAAACATGAGTGTGCCTTTGCTGGTTAAGGATAAAGTTATAGGTGCAATAAACTTTGGAGCTGCCAAAGAACATAAGGTTTTCAGCAAAGAAGACCTTGAATTTGTCAACACTATTGCTTGTCAGATCGCTGTGGCGATCGAGAATGCCCGCCTTTACACAGAGTTGAGCACTTCCTATGACCAACTCAGTCATTCATATATCCTCACCATAAAAGCCCTGACAAAAGCTATTGATGTCAAAGATCACTATACATTCGGCCACTCAGAACGCGTGACCAAGTATTCTCTGACTATCGCTGAGAAACTGAATTTCTCACAGGATGAATTGCATAAACTACGTAGGGCTTGCGTCCTTCATGATGTCGGTAAAATTGGAATCTCCGAGACGATTCTAAATAAACCCGGGGGATTGACTAATGAAGAATTTGCCGAGATCAAGAAGCATCCCGCCAAAGGCGCTGAGATCATCAGGGATATACCGTTTTTGGAAGACATAACAAAGGTAATCTATCACCATCACGAGCGATTTGAAGGCAACGGCTATCCGGATGGGATCGCCGGAGAGGCAATCCCCCTGGGAGCGCGAATCATGGCTGTTGCGGACACCTACGATGCCATGACCAGTAATCGACCGTATCGAAAAGGGCTGGACAAAGTGGTTGCCTTCGATGAAATTAAGAATTGTTCAGGTTCTCAGTTCGACCCGGATGTAGTCAGTGCATTTATTGAGGTCTTTCAGGAAGGTCGGCTTTGATTCGCTTCATATAGTCACGGGTCAATGAGACAAGAAGCGGTGTCAGCGTGATCAAGGCTATTAGGTTGGGAATGGCCATAAGCCCGTTCATGGCATCGCAAAAATCGATTACCACACTTAGATGAATCACAGAACCGAGGACGATAAAGCCGACGTAAATCCAGCGATAGGGTGTCACGGCTTTTTTGCCGAAAAGATAATCAACAGCCCGATCCCCATAGTAAGACCATGAGACAAGGGTGGAAAAAGCGAAAAGGATAACAGCCAAGGAGACCACCTTGCCGGAGCCGGGGATTCCCATGTCAAAAGCCGCGCTCGTAAGTTTTCCCTGGACACTTACGGTCTCATACGCGCCGGTACATATGATGACAAGCGCAGTGATGGTACATACAACGATGGTGTCGATAAATGGGCCGAGCATGGCCACCATGCCCTGGCGGATTGGCTCTCGGGTCTTCGCGGCGCCGTGAGCCATGGCCGCGGAACCGAGACCGGCTTCGTTGGAGAAAA
>JAFDAE010000584.1 GCA_019314005.1 Deltaproteobacteria bacterium
AGACACCTAAATCCGGAAGCCCAATCAGACTCGATCCATCAGGCATTGTGACAGGGTTGACCCGCAAGCAGGGCAAGCTGATCTGGGAGTTCATGCTCAGCAATCCGGTCACGTACGCCGTGCAGATCTCCACGGCTGCTCTGACCAGACCCCGGATATGGAAGGGCGGGCATACAGTCGAGCTGAAGATCGCAGGAAAGACATACACAAAAAAGCTACGAAAAGACGAGGTTCTTGATACACCTCGAACCCGCTACATCCCCGAGGTAGTCACAAAGGTGGGCAAAGTCAGTCTGAAAAATCCCGGTCTGTACAGAGTGGAGTTGAAGGCCTTGGAGATCAACAGGAACGCCCCGGGGGGGCTGCACCTGAGCGAAGTATGGTTATCGAAGCAGGCGTGATTACACTGCGGCGCTACCGACCGCAATTTCAGAAGCAGTAGGAGAATCTATAATGAGATCGAGCTATCTTGAAGCCGTACGGCGACTAGATCGTGATGTTTGGCTCATTATCTTTTTCCGAGTCACATTGGGTGTATGTTTCATCGGTATCTATTCGGTAGTCTTCAATCTTTACCTACTTAGATTGGGCTACGGCTCAGAGTTTATTGGATTGGTGCAGGGCATCGTCTTTCTCGGCATGTCCGCTTTCTCTCTGCTCTCGGGCTGGATGGGCAAACGTTATGGATCGCGCCGCATGCTCATCATCGGTTCGGGATTATCGATATTGCCATTTGCCGCGATCCCCTTCTCAGAGGTCATCCCTGCCACCTACCGGTCCATTTGGATCGCATCGAGTTATGCCCTGCTAGGCATATGCGTGGGCTCCATCGTTGTAGTAAACACCCCGCCGTTTCTCATGTCCCGCACAAATGAAGAGGATCGCAGTCACGTCTTTTCGATTTTGACAGGGCTCAGACGAATAAGCGGGTTTGCCGGCAGTCTCTTTGCCGGGCTCTTGCCAGGGTTTGTAGCCGTCATTCTGAGCATATCTTTGAGCGATCCGGCTCCATACCGATTTCCCCTGATGCTTCCGCCCTTCGTTTGCTGTATAGGATTCATTCTCGTCGTTCTTACAAGAAATACGCAAGTGACCGAAAAGGCGCAAGCGGAGAGTGAAGGCGGGCAAAAGGGGAAAGCACCGGTGGGTCACTCCCCTTGTCGTGAAAAAACTCGGCAGGTTCCCTACTTTAGTGCTTATCTTCCTGGCCTTTGCCCTTGGCCACGGGATTGTCGCGTCAATACGCAGTCAGTTCGGTGCGGGGGTTGGATATATTGGAATCAACATCGCCATGGGGATCGCTTACCCTGCCTTCGTCGTCTTTACTATGGAGATCGTGGCACGGGAATGGCGGTCCGTCATGGCAGGATGCAACGCTACGGCATGGGGATTCGGCACTTCCGTATTTCTATTTGGCGGGGGGCACATCGCTGCAGCCTATGGATACCGAAGCATCTTCGCTATCGCAATGGCAATGGCGCTTCTCTGTGCAGTCATTTTTTTCCTCCGAAAAAAAATAGAGAAAACGCTTGACTCAGGTTCCCTTTTTTGTATAATCTTGACTAAATCTATTGGGAAGGATAAGTATTTATCTGTTATCTCGGCTACAGAGGAGATAAAGAGATTTATTGTGTACGATTGTTGACTTAATCAATTGAGATACTTAACTATTGAAGACATGAACAGAAGACATGAACAACTGAGTCAGGAGGAGGTCACTTAATGACACTGACAGAGGATCAGATAAAACGGTATAGCCGCCACATACTTCTCAAAGACGTGGGCGGCAAAGGGCAGGAGAAGCTACTGAACGCAAAAGTGCTCGTAATAGGAGCAGGAGGGCTCGGCTCTCCCATCGCCCTCTATCTCGCGGCAGCGGGGGTTGGCACATTGGGAATCGTTGATGACGACACAGTCGATATGAGCAACCTTCAGAGACAGATACTGCATTTTACCCCGGACCTGGGCCGACCCAAAGTCGAGTCTGCAAGAGATAAATTGAATCAGGTCAATCCGGACGTTCAGATCAATCTTTACAATGAAAGGGTGGTGCCTGCCACGATTTTGGATCTCATCAAGGATTACGACTTCGTGGCGGAAGGTACGGATAATTTCCCCACAAAGTTTTTGATCAACGAT
>JAFDAE010000234.1 GCA_019314005.1 Deltaproteobacteria bacterium
TTGCGCATCAAGGGCTTGCGAAAATCCTCGACATATCCACGGGTATGCCTGCGGTTTTCGCAAACCTTGCTACATCAAGATATTGGCACATCTCTTCCTCAAAAATCGCTCAACGTAGGTATAAGAATAACTCGCCCTTTTTAGCATAAAAAATGGAAAAATTAAAGCGGATTCATTGATTTTTGATATGGGGTTGGAAATTTAGGGATTTAGGAAATTGAGGGATTGAGGAATTTAGGAATTTAGGGATTGAGGGATTGAGGAATTAATTGATTTATCACGAAAACACGAAAGCACGAAAACGCGAAAGGAATAATTGTGAAATAAAAAGAGTAGTAAACTAATTTTCGTGCTTTCGTGATTAATTAATATTAGCTCACTTTTCACTTTAAACTCTTTTGCACTTTAGTCACTTTCAGGGTTCCGATAAGATCGTTGATATCGGGAATTCGTTTTTTCAAAAGATACTCTTTGAGACTATCGATAATTTCTTGTGTCGCTGATGGGTTTATCAGGTTGGCGGTTCCTACTTGAATGGCGGTGGCGCCGACAATCAGGAACTCCAAGGCATCCGCGGCGTTCATGATTCCGCCTATGCCTATCACAGGAACTTTGACTGTCTGAGCCACTTGCCACACCATCCGAAGTGCTATCGGTTTGATGGCCGGGCCTGAAAGCCCGCCAATAATGTTGGCAAGTCTCGGCCGCCGGACTTCTATATCCACTGCCATGCCGGTTATGGTGTTGATCAGTGAAATGGCATCTGCTCCGGCGTCTTCGACACTTCCGGCTATGACAGTGATGTCGGTTACGTTAGGTGAGAGTTTTGCAATTACCGGAAGACGGCTCTCCTTTTTTACGGCCTGAATTACTTTAAAAGCCACCTTCGGATCGGTACCAAAAGCGAGTCCGCCTTTCTTGACATTAGGACACGATATGTTTACCTCTACGGCGGCGATTCCTTCCTCGTCATTAATCCGTGCGGCCAATTTCGCATAGTCTGAGATTTTTTGACCATAAATATTCACGATAACAGGCGTCCTGAGTGTGCGGAGAAACGGAAGCTTCTCTTTCACAAATGCTTTCCAACCCACATTTTCCAGGCCTATGGAATTCAGCATGCCGCCGCTGGTTTCTACAATCCGCTCCGGCGGATTTCCAGGGGAGGGTTTTAAGGAGAGCCCTTTGACAACGATAGCGCCCAATGTGTTCAGATTTACAAAAGGGTCGAACTCCTTGCCGTAGCCAAAGGTCCCCGATGCGGTCATGACAGGGTTCTTCAGGCTAAGCCCGCCAATGACCACAGAAAGATTAGGCTCTTTTTGTTCTGATTGCGTTGTCATTATTTTTTGATAGCACTTTTCATCTTGCGGCGCAACCGGCCCGCCACAGGTAAAGCACAATGCCCGTTGCTGTGGCCGCGTTGAGTGACTCAATCCCTCCTTCCATCGGGATTGACAGAAGTTCCCCAAAGCTACCTTCGGGAAGCCCCGGGCCTTCAAGCCCTGGAATAAGGCCAAAGGAAGGAGGAAAATGAAAATCAGCTATATTTCGTCCCCTGGGAGAAAGTCCGAACAGAGGTACTTTTTCCGATTGCAAATCTTTAATAGAGGGTCCTCTAAGCAAGGGGATGCGGAACAAAGTGCTGCCGGCCGCCCTGACTGACTTGTGATGAAAGGGGTTGGCCGCCTCTTTCAAGAGAACAACCTGAGTTACGCCAAAAGCCGCGGCCGTACGGATAACCGCGCCTACATTTGCAGGGTCCTGAAATGGGATAAACAGGGTACATCCTGGAGACCGGTTTGTATCAGTCCATTCGCCGATTGACGGTACCTTAACCAACAATAACGGCCGGCCGGTTCCGTATATATCGATCTGGCCAAACAGCTCTTTACTCATACGGTACCAGATCAGGTCGAGCGGGGCTTCGACAGGTGGGGGCTCTCCCTTGTCATGCGTTAACCATCCTGTACAACTTGGGGCGAATTCCTCTAGTATCTCCGTTACCTGTTTTGGGCCTGAAATCAGGGCTAAACCCCGTTTCTTCACTCCACGGCCACTTAAGATGTGCAAAAATGTTTTAAAAGAAGGGTTGCTCCGGCTATGGATGTTTTTTACATGAAGATTTGGTCTCTCCATGAGTAAGACGCTTGTATCTGATTTTTCCTCAGAGGAATAGAAGACCCGAGAAGGAGCGGATGTCCTGGTGAATACCACCAAACGACGCTGATGCGGGCTGTTGGGAATAGAATAAGAGATATCTTCGGACAACTCGTATTCCTGGCCCATCAGGTCAAGGGCTTTGTCGATCTCCGGTTGGCAAGACGGCCCCTTCATAAAGATGGCCTGTGCGCCCTGGGGAAGAAAAGAGGTTATTCTTAGCAATGTCTTGTCGATCGACTCAAGCGCCCTGGTGATGACTCCTTTGATTTTAACGTCTAAGTCGGCCAAATCTAACTTGGGACCGATTTTATGAGGATATATATCTACTCCTGTCAGGTCGAGAAGCTTACAGGTTTCATGCAAGAACTCCACCCGTTTGTTTCGTCCCTCTGCAAGAACGAGCTGTATATGAGGGGAGACGATCTTGATCGGTAATCCTGGAAAACCAGCCCCGGTTCCTATATCAAGGAGGGGTGAAGGTAGCTCAATGAGTGTCGGGACCAAAGCACAGTCTACATAATGTTTGAGGACTATGTCCTCAAACCGCCGAATTCGAGTCAGGTCGCATTCGTCATTTCTCTCACGGATATGCTGATGGAACGTCCAGAATTGATGATATGCTTGATCGGAAAGATTAAGACCGCTTTCTCTGAACAGGCGAATCATGTAGTCTATGCCTGGTTGTTTAGAAGGGCGTGATTTCATATTTAAATAAAAAATTTTTGGTTGATATAGTTTCCAAGAAAATGTTTTTAGGATAACATAACAACTTAATATCGAAATTCGAAGTACGAAATCCGAAACAAATACGAATGACCAAAATTCAAAATCCCAAACAACATGCCTGCCCGCCATCGCTCTCGCTCAGGCGAGGCGGGCGGGACTTGGAAGATTGTACTATTCATTCGCAACGGATCCGGGTACTGTGCAAGATCGGATGGTGTTTTGAACATTTAATATTTGAATTTTGAATTTGTTTCGAATTTCGAAATTATCTAAATTGCCATATCCAAAAATCAATTTTTTTTCCAAAAGTTTATAATAAGCCATATGACAAAGAAGGCCTCAAATACAAAAGATACCACAAAAAAGCGTTCATGGGTAGAACGTTTCACACCGGGGCCTTCTTTTGTCGAAGAGTTTTCTGCCAATATTCTGTATGAAGACAACCACTTGCTTGGTGTTTACAAACCGGCCGGTCTCCTGGTGCAGGGAGACCGCTCCGGCCGGGCCACCTTGTTGGATATGGCAAAGCACTGGCTGAAACTAAAATATGAAAAGCCGGGGGATGTTTTTTTAGGATTGGTTCACAGGCTTGACCGGCCAGTGGCCGGAGTAATCATGTTCGCGCGTACTTCAAAGGCCGCCGGACGGCTTTCAGCACAATTTCGTGACCATACCGTCACCAAGATCTACCAGGCTGTGGTTCATGGCATAATAGATCCGCCTCAAGGCGTTCTGAAAGGGATGCTCGCAAGGCAAGGGACAAAAACAGTTGTGGTAGACACAGAGAGTCAAAGGTCTCAATACGCCGAGCTTTCGTATGCGGTCTTAGAGAATACAAAAAAGTTCAGCCTTATCCAAATTCAACTGGTTACAGGAAGGCGACACCAGATTAGGGCACAACTCGCCGCTGAAGGGCATCCAATTGTTGGTGACCGCGCTTACGGCTCACCATTGAAGCTCGGCCAGGATGCCATCGCCTTGCTGGCCGGAAGTCTCACTTGCCGGCACCCAACGAGACCGATTGATGTCACTATTGAGTCGCCATTGCCTTCTTTTTGGCCCTGGCCGCCAAAAAATAGGTTCAAAAATATGTAGGGGAACAAAAGCCTTCTCGTTTATTGATAGCTGAAGAACAGACTCACCACAGAGGCACA
>JAFDAE010000235.1 GCA_019314005.1 Deltaproteobacteria bacterium
TCTGCTATTCCAAGGTTTCTGAGACTTTTATGTCATCGATATGGGTCTATTCGCTTTCTTCAAAGAAAACGATGAAGCTGACATGCGATTTCACTAACGATAGAGAACCTGTCTTTTCGCTTGACGGCAAGTATATATATTTCATTTCACAGAGAGATTTTATTTACCCTGATAAGGAATGGGAGGACAGACTCTACATAGGCACATTGTCTGAAGATACTCCCTCTCCCCTTACTCCCCTTAATGATGAAGAAAAGATTGAAGAAGGGGATAAGAAGAAGGGTAAGGACGAGGATAAGGATAAAGAGAAAAAAGAAGAAGTTGAGATTAAGTCGATCGATGCAGCCGGGTTTGCCGGCCGCGTGGTCGCGCTTCCTCTAGAGCACAAGAGCTACCGCGCTATTTCAGCTGTAAAAGGCGGATTGGTTTTCATATACACAGATGAAGCCGGTGAGAAAGAACTTAAAAAGTTTGATCTCGAATCCCGTGAGACCAAGACAATCATGAAGGGTGTTGTAACTTATCAGATTGCCGCCGGGGGCGAGAAATTTCTCTACAGAGTTAAAAAGACCTACGGGATAGCGAAGCTTGCTCCCGGTCAGGAGAAGAGCGCCGGTGCCCTTAATTTCGGCGGTATGGAGATGAGGATCGATCCCGTTATGGAATGGAAACAGATATATACCGACGCCTGGCGGATCATGCGTGATTGGTTCTACGATCCCGCTATGCACAATGTTGACTGGAAAGGTATACACGACAAATATGAGGTCCTGCTGCCCTATGTCGCGGCCAGAGGGGATCTCGATTATATACTTGGAGAGCTTATTGGAGAGCTTAATGCCGGACACTGTTATGTTCATTCCGGCGATATGCCGAATGTTAAGCGGGTTCCGGGGGGATTGCTCGGATGCGAATTTAAGGCGGACGGCGACTATTATAGAATTGACAAGATCTATAAGGGCGCGAACTGGCTAAAGGGTGAAAGATCGCCCCTTACAGAGCCGGGGCTGAATGTAAAAGAGGGGAATTATCTTATTGAAATTGACGGCCGCAAGGTTACTACAGGTGAGAGCCCCTACAAGTATCTAGAAAACAAAGTTGGTGTTCAGGTCAAGCTCAAGATAAGTGACAAATCTTCCGGAAAGAACGCGAGGGAGATTACCGTAAAACCGATAGCCTCTGAATTGAGTCTCTTTTACAAAAACTGGGTGGCTGAAAACCGCAAGCTGGTTGATGAACTTTCAGGGGGGAGAATCGGTTATATGCATGTTCCCGACACCTATTACAACGGGTATAAGTCTTTCTACGGGAATTATCAGCCCCTGATGAACAAAGAGGCTTTGATCATAGATGAACGCTATAACGGAGGCGGCCATTCACCGTACAATATGGTTGAAATAATGAAAAGAATGGTGTTCAGCTACTGGGCGAGGAGAAACATGTCGCTCTATCCTCTGCCCTTTCCCGTTAATGAAGGGCCGAAGGCAATGCTGATTAACGGCCTTTCTTCTTCCGGAGGCGACGCATTCCCCGCCTACTTTAGAGAAGCGGGGCTCGGGCCGTTGATAGGCCAAACTACGTGGGGCGGGCTTATCGGTTACGGGTATTCACCCGGTTTTATCGATGGAGGAAGCTTCGCGGTACCCGGTTTCGCGTTTGTGAATACTAAGGGGGAGTGGGATGTTGAGGCTGTGGGGCTGTCCCCCGATGAAGGTTTTGAAGTATTCGATGATCCGGCTCTTATTCAGGCCGGCCGCGAACCTATGATAGAAAAAGCAGTGGAATATCTGCTCAAGAAACTTGAGGAGAATCCCCGCAAGAAAATAACAGAACCGGAAGGCCCTGACAGAAGCTAGCTTTATTGCTGCCGGTCTGCACCCCCTTTAAAAGGGGGTGCAGGCCGGAGCGTCTTCTCATAAAAGAAAGAGGTAGATGTATGAAAAAATATGGAATTTCTTTAGCGGCCGCAATTATGGCCATTTCTTTCCTTGTGCCTGTTACACTTTTAGGGGGCGACAACAAGGACCATGTGCGTTATGTAAAAGACTATAAAGATCCGGTTATCAAACAGATGAAAGAGGAAATGGACAGTTTAGCCGCTATTAGAGATAGTATAACGGCTGAAATCGATAATAAATTCAAGGATATGAAAAAAGAAAAAAAGGATAACAGGGAAAAGTTGAGATTTGACTTTGTTGATGTGAACAAACCCTCTTCCCCGGAAGCCTTTAAGGCGCCTTTTCATTATCCTCCCGTTCCTCAGTATTACACCGGCACCTGCTGGTGTTTTTGTACAACATCCTTTATGGAATCGGAGATCAAGCGGTTGACAGGCAAAGAGATTAAGCTCTCCGAGATCTATACCGTTTACTGGGAGTATGTCGAAAAGGCGAGAGGATATATTCAAAAGAGGGGAAACCAGTTCTTCGCGCAGGGCGGCGAATCGGACGGCCTTTTTATCATATGGGATAAATACGGGGTTGTTCCTCTGGAAGAATACTCCGGGCTCACAGGGGGCAGGGATAAGCATAATCACAAAATGCTGCAAGCAGAAATAATGGATTATTTTGAACTTGTAAAGAAAACAGGAGTCTGGGATGAAGAGACCAATATTGCTCATATCAGAGTGATTCTCGACAAATATCTCGGGAAGCCCCCAGAGAAGTTTTCTTTTAAGGGTAAAAAGATTACGCCGTTAAAATTCTTTAAAGATATCCTGAAGGTTAACACCGATGATTATATTCAGGTTATGTCTACTCTGTCCGAGCCCTTTTATCTTGCCGGTGAATTTGATGTTCCCGACAACTGGAGGCCCACGAAGACTTATTACAATCTTCCCCTCGATGAGTTTTACGGGAGGATAAAGATGGCCGCCAGGGAGGGATATACCGTCTGCATCGGGGGAGATGTATCAGAGCCCGGATATAACGGTTTTGAGGATGCGGCGATTATACCCGATTTTGACATACCGCAGGAGTATATAAACCAGGATTCCCGTGAACTTAGAATCAACAACAAAACCACATCGGATGATCACGGCATTCACCTTGTCGGGTATATGGAAAAGGATGGAAGGGACTGGTTCTTAATCAAGGATTCGGCGAGAAGCTCAAGACATGGGGATTTTCACGGGTATTACTTCTACAGAGATGATTATATTAAAATGAAAATGCTCACATACAGTGTCCACAAGGATATCATGAAAGACCTCGAAGGTAAATTTAAAGAGGCCGAGAAAGAGTCTGCCGAGAAGTAATTAATCGATTTAACAGAGGTATACCTAGAAAACGAGATACCTCCCGGCGTTGCCGAGAGGTATCTCTAATTGGTAGCGGGGACTGGATTTGAACCAGTGACCTTTGGGTTATGAGCCCAACGAGCTACCAGACTGCTCCACCCCGCATCATTTTTTTTACTTCTACTTACACTATTGTTTATCATCATGAATGTCAAGGAAACTCGGGAGAGATGTATCATTTTTTTTGTCGGAAATTACTTTTATCCTGAATACCTTGTCGCCGGGATTAATATATCCGTATTTCTCGCGGGCGATTTTTTCAAGGGCGAATGGATCATTTTTAATGTTTTCTATACTGTTTTCAAGGAGTTTGTTCTCCTCTTCAAGCCTTCCTATCTCATTCTTCATTTTGTTCAGTTTTTGCTGGGCTTTCCAGATATTAATAAAACCAACATCACTTATGGTAAAAACCATTACTATGAAAAAAAGGAATCCGGAAAGGAATATGAGAGCCATTTTCTGTGATATATTAATCCGGTTATAACGGATTCTTAAATATCTGTTTTCATTTCCCCAGAAACTCTTCATTATCTTATGTACTCCCGCACGTAAAATTTATTTTTTAGCTGAAGAAAACGCGGAGCGGCCCGGGTAGATGCCTATTTCACCCAGCTCCTCTTCAATTCTCATAAGTTCATTGTACTTAGCGATTCTGTCAGTACGTGACAGTGATCCCGTTTTTATCTGTCCTGAATTGACAGCTACCGCGACATGGGCGATTGTAACATCTTCACTCT
>JAFDAE010000236.1 GCA_019314005.1 Deltaproteobacteria bacterium
TGAATCAGAACCTTCAGATACCGAAGAGGCTGAACTTGCAGATGAGATAGCTGTTGCATCTGAATCAGAACCTTCAGATACCGAAGAGTCTGAACCCGCAGAAGAGACAGATATTACACCTGAATCAGAACCATCGGTAGATATCGAAGAGTCTGAACCCTCTGTGGATGAGGAGGGTGAGGCCTCGAGTGAAGAAACATAGACCGGAGAGGTCGTGTATCGGTTGCGGAAGGAAGCAGGCAAAAAACGAACTTATCCGGTTTGTCTGTGATAATGAAGGCTTAGTAATACCGGACATTCAACATAAATTCGGAGGGCGAGGGGCATATCTTTGCTCCAACGAGAAATGCCTGCAGGCAGCCATCCGTGGGAATAAGTTTAGTAGAGCATTTCGAAGAAAGGTTGACGATTCGGAAGTAGCAGCAAAGAGATTAGACGTTTTGGGGGGAATAGATGGCTAAAGCCAGAATTTATGAAATTGCTAAAGAAATTGGCATAACTAATAAAGTACTTTTAGAAAAACTAAAAGAGATGAATATTCCTGCGAAAAATCATATGAGTGTCTTGGATGATTCTGAAGTGGCACGTGTCAAGGATACACTCTTTGGGAAAAAAGAAAAAAAAGGCGTTGTCGAGGAAAAGAGGATTAAAACCACGGTAATTCGCAGACGCAAAGTAGCTAAAAAGGCGCCGGAGGGTGTTGAAACAGAAGAAAAGGTTGTTGAGGAGGAGAAGCCGACCGGGGAAGTCGTTTCTCCTGTTCCGGAAGAGCCGGAGGTAGACAAGGTCCATGAAATAGAGGAAAAGATTGTGGCTCCTGAACCCGAGGAGCTGGTTGCTGAGGCTGCCGAACCTGAAAAAAAGGCCAAGCCGAAAAAGAAACAAAAGAAGGAAGAGACAGCTAAGATCATCAGCATGCCTAAACCAGCACCTTCCGTTGTTCCTGTTGAGCCGAAAACAAAAGAGGGCCCGCTGGAAGAGAAGGCGGTTCCGCACGAGGGAAAAGCTAAGCCTCTCAAACGTGAGAAGGGTGCAAAGGTTGTTGAGCTTGGAAAAGTAAAGAAAAAACCAAAGAAAAAACTTGTTGAGGCAGAACAGGAAAAGAAATTTTTCAAAAAGAAGTCCTCGTTTCGTAATAAAGCGGTCATTGAAGGGGCCGCCCTCTATGACAAAAGAGGAAGAGGAAGAGGGAGAGGGAAAAGGAGAGCAAAAGGCGGCCTGCTGAAGGCTGTAGCAAAGACCGCTATTACGACTCCCAAGGCGATTAAGCGCCGACTCAAAATAGATGATGCCATTGTGGTGTCAGAGTTGGCTAAACGCATGGGCATCAAGGCGGCTGAACTCATCAAGGCGCTGATTGGATTGGGTGTAATGGCAACTCTGAATCAGGCGTTGGATTTTGAAACAGCTTCCCTGCTGGCCACCGAATTTGACTACGAGGTAGAGAGGGCTGGATTTGAAGAGGAAACAATAATCGCTGAGGAGACGGACGATCCGGCAAAATTGAAACCAAGACCCCCGGTGGTAACAATTATGGGCCATGTAGATCACGGTAAGACCTCGTTGCTGGATGCGATACGTAACACAAACGTGACCGCGGGTGAGGCTGGTGGAATTACCCAGCATATTGGCGCCTATCATGTGAAGGTAGGAGCTGGTATTGTTTCCTTTTTGGATACGCCGGGGCATGAGGCGTTTACAGCTATGCGCGCCCGTGGAGCAGATGTAACGGACATTGTTGTGTTAGTGGTTGCCGCCGATGACGGTGTGATGCCTCAAACGGTTGAAGCTATCAATCATTCAAGGGCGGCAAATGTGCCTATCATTGTGGCAGTGAACAAGATTGACAAACAAAATGCAGAACCGGATCGTATAAAGCGTGAATTGGCCGACCATGGGCTCAGCCCGGAAGAATGGGGCGGAGACACTATATTCGTAGAAGTTTCTGCCAAGCAAGGGGATGGGATCGACAGCCTTTTAGAAATGATTCTTCTGCAAACGGAGGTAATGGAGCTAAAAGCGAATCCCGACAAACTGGCTCGAGGTCGTGTCATTGAAGCGAGTCTCGATGTAGGGCAGGGGCCTGTTGCTACAGTCTTGGTACAAGGCGGCACTCTTCATCCAGGAGATCCAGTGGTCTGCGGCGTTCATTACGGTAAAATCAGAGCGATGAGAGATTCTGCCGGAAATAGCGTTAATGAAGCAGGGCCATCTATACCGGTGGAGATAGTCGGGCTGTCCGGTGTCCCGATGGCTGGTGATGAATTTGCAGTTCTTGTTAATGAAAAGAAGGCCAAACAGGTTAGCCTTCATCGCCTTGAACAACAGCGGGAAAAGGAGTTGGCCAAGACGAGCAAGTTGTCTCTGGAGAGTCTTTTCGAACAGATGGAAGAAGGTGAGGTCAAGGATCTGAATCTTATTATTCGCGCTGATGTCCAGGGATCGATTGAAGCATTGGCCGATGCACTTAAAAAGATTCCATCTTCAGAAGTGAAGATTAATATCGTTCATTCGGCTACCGGTACGATAACCGAATCTGATATTATGCTCGCTTCCGCTTCTAATGCCATTGTGCTAGGCTTCAACGTTAGGCCTAATTCCAAGGTGCAGGACCTGGCGAGCCAGGAAGATGTTGATATCCGCTTTTATGATGTAATCTATAATGCCATTAACGACATTAAGGGGGCCATTGTCGGTATGATGGCTTCAACCTATGAGGAACATATTTACGGAAAGGCCGAAGTAAGGGAGACATTTGTTATTCCTAAAGTTGGCACTATTGCCGGCTGTTATGTTACTGAAGGCAAGATTGTCCGGAATTCTCAGGCACGACTCCTTCGCGACGGAGTGGTGATTTATGGCGGAAAACTCGATTCCTTGAGACGTTTTAAGGACGATGTTAAAGAGGTTCAGACAGGGTATGAATGTGGTATCGGTATAACCAACTACAATGATATCAAAGTCAATGACGTTATAGAATGTTATTATGAAGAGGAGATTAAGCCGAAACTTTAGGGATTGAAGAGTGAAGATTGAAGAGTGAAGATTGGCTATTTGAAAAAATCTTACTTTTTAAATCTTTCAATCGACAATCGACAATCGTCAATCGTCAATTGTAACGCCATGGTTATAGGAATCGGTTCTATTGTTTTGAGAATCCCGGGGAATTGTTCTCTTAAGGGGAAGCGAAAGATTGTTAAGAGCGTAGTGGGAAAGATTCGCAACACATTTAACGCCTCCGCCGCGGAAATTGCGGACAATGATGTTCTCCAACGGGCGGAAATCGGTTTTGCTCTGGTTGGTAATGATCGGCGGTATATCAATTCGAAACTGGATAAGGTTTTTAATATGGTTGATGATATGCATGTGGCCGAAATTATCGATTCAAAGGCAGAGATTATCAGCTTATGACCGAAGTTAAACGGACACATAGAGTTTCAGGTCTGATTCAAGCTGAAGTGTCGGACCTTTTGTTGAAAAAAATCAAAGATCCTCGTCTATCGTTGGTGACGATTACAGGCGTCAAGGTTAGCAGCGACTTGAAGACAGCTCGTATCTATTTTTGTATGGGGAGCACTAAAAGATCGAAAGAAGAAGTGCAGGCAGGTTTTAAAAGCGCTGTTGGCTTTCTGAGAAGGGAACTGGGTCATCACCTGAAACTGAGGTACGTCCCGAAGTTAGCCTTCTATTATGATGAATCTTTTGATTATGGTGATCATATTGATCGGATCCTGAGAGACTTACATGAAAAGTAACTTACTTAAACAGGCAGCGTCTTTTATCAAGAATGAGGACCGATTCTTGATTACCACTCATATCAATCCGGATGGAGACGGCATAGGTTCATCTTTAGCGCTGGGAGAGATTTTAAAAAAGATGGGGAAAGAAATTGTATATTATTGCGATAGCCCTGTCCAGGATCAATATCTTTTTCTGCCCGGCGTGGATCAATTCACAAGGAAGCTTGCCGACGTAGAACCATTTAATGTGGTTATTGTCATTGACTGTGGTGACTTTGTGACTAATAACATATCCGGGGAATTGCGATTAGTCGATGCAAGCGCCTGTGCAGCAGCTGAAATCGTGTATCGCCTTATCAAAGAGTTGGAGCAACCGATTACACACTCAGTAGCTTTGAACCTTTATACAGCGATCTTAACAGATACAGGGTCATTTCGTTTTTCTAATACGAACAGAGCTGCATTTGAAATTTGTGAAGAACTGGTAGGATTGGGGATTGTACCCCAGTTTGTGGCACAACAGGTATACGGTACGTATCCTGAGGGACGTCTAAGACTTTTGACCGAGGTCCTGAATTCTTTGGAAATTTCTCCCAATAAAATATTTGCAATGGT
>JAFDAE010000028.1 GCA_019314005.1 Deltaproteobacteria bacterium
AAAGTATTTTTTCAGTGCTGGTCATGTGTCATAAAAAATTGGATTTAAGAATTGAGGAATTGAGGGATTTAGGAATTGAAGGGTGTTAACATTTAATTCCTCAACTCCTCAATTCCTTGATTTTGTTTTAATAAAATTTTCAAAGGCCGTTGTATCTTCCCCAAACAATATAGATATCACAAGAATCAATGTAGGAAAAGATGCCGAGAGTCTGTTCCCGATTCTTACATAATCCTTCTCTGTGGTAACGATATAATCAACATTAAGCCTCTGTGCTGTTTGTAAGATTTTTTCCAGATCGCCATTCGCATACCGGTAGTGGTCCGGGAATGGTATAAATTTTACAATAGCAGCCCCGAGTTCGGAAAGCAGAGCAGTAAAATCTTCATTTTTGGCGATTCCGGAAAAAGCAAGAACCTTGCGGTCTGTGAGAGTTTCTACATTATATGTCTTGCCGGTTACAGGCTCTCTTAGTCCGCTCGGAACATGAGAGCATTTGAAAATAGGTTTCCCGGGTAGATGTTTTTGAATATCTCGAACACTATTGGTTGAGCCTTTAGATTGTTTATGCCGGGTCAGAACAACAGCATCTGCGCGTCTTAGGTGCTCAATAGGTTCCCGGAGCGGCCCTCTTGGGATAAGATGCCCGTTGCCAAACGGTTTTTTGGCATCGCATAGACAAAGATTCAGATCACGTTTTAGTTGAATGTGCTGAAAGGCATCATCAAGGAGTAAAATGTCAGGGTTGAATGTAAGAATAGCTTGTTTCCCGGCCCGATACCGATTACCTCCCACAACAACTGGAATCCCTTGTAGGCGGGTTGCCATTAGATAGGGTTCGTCACCGGCCTGTTCTACTCCCATGTGGATCGTTTTTCCATCGGAAACAATCCCACCGGTTTTTTCAGCGCTCCCCCCATATCCCCGGCTGACTATGACCACCCGGCCCCCGGCCCGTTGCAGCAGATCTGCTACATATATGGCAAGGGGCGTCTTGCCGGTACCCCCAACCGTTAAATTCCCGATTGAGATCACCTTGCACGGCAGCCGTTTTGATTCTATAATTCCATTTTTATAAAAGGAGGTTCTAATACGAACAATGGCCCTATAGGCAAGTGAAAAAAGATAGAGGATAAACTCCAACACTGACGAAAAAGGGGCTGTATCTGCCTTTTTAATGATTGCTTCAATTTTTTTTTTAAGAATTCCTACCAATTCCTCAATTCCCCAATTCTTTTTCAATCACCTTAAGTGTTTTTGCTACTGCCCCTCTATTTTCTTGAAGTACTTTGTAAGCTTGTTCCCCGACGGTTTTTGCCGCTTTCGGGTCAGCTAAAAGAGTTTCCGTTGCTTTCAGCAAGTGGTCGGCATTTTCAACCATTATAGCCCCTTTTGTTTGCACAAGGGTATTGGCAATCCATTCAAAGTTGTGCATATAAGGACCAAAAAGTATCGGTTTTTTAAACAGCGCAGGTTCTATGGGGTTGTGACCTCCGTGTTTTATCAAACTTCCCCCTACAAAAACCGTGTCAGCGATTGCATATAGCCTCCTCAGTTCCCCAAGTGTGTCCACAATAATTATTTCTGGAGGATTGTCATAAACCCCGCCTGGGCTGGGTTTAAGAGCGGTTTTTAACGTTGAGG
Organism: Deltaproteobacteria bacterium; assembly: GCA_019314005.1. Next base: position 1,645 of record JAFDAE010000028.1, read on the forward strand.
GAAGGCCTGCGTCCGCCAGCAAACTCTTTATCGATTCGGCTCGATCAGGATGCCTTGGCACAATAAGGGCCACCAAATCGGGGAATCTTTGTTTCAGCTCCTTGAGGGGATTTGCGAGGAGCTCTTCTTCTCCCGTGTGGGTACTTCCGGCCAAAAACACCTTGTTGTTTTTTGAGATACCGAGTGATTCTCTTAACTGCACCCGTTCCGCATCCGGCACTGTTTCAAGGGGCAGGTCAAATTTTATATTCCCTGTGACTTCGATTCGTTCTCGTGGCGCGCCAATCTCCGCAAAGCGATCCGCGTCTTTTGGGGTTTGCATGCATAACCAGGAGAAATTGGAAAGAACCCACTCCATAAAGAACGAGATCTTTTTGTACCTCTTGAATGAACGCGGAGAAATCCTTCCATTGACGAAGATCGCAGGTATTCCATTTTTTCTTATTTCAAAGAGAAAATTCGGCCAAATATCTGACTCAAATAGAACAAAGATAGCGGGATCTATCCTCTTGATGGCTCTTTTTACACTCCAGATAAAATCGTACGGAAATAAAACGATTGCGTCGCATGTATTAGCCAATCGTTTTTTCGCGATTTCAAACCCGGTGTGGGTGGAGGCAGAGACAACAAGAGGATAATCAGGGAAGCGGCTTTTGATCGATTGCGCCAACGGAACAGCCGATAATATTTCTCCCACTGAAATAGCATGAAGCCAGATAGGTTTGCGGGAAAATCGATTGGTGCGAAAGCCGATTCCAAGACGCTTTAGTACGGTTTTTTGCCTCTTTTCAAGGGTAAGGGCGCTTACTATGGTAATCGGGAGCGAGAGCACCATACCTACGAGAAGAAGGAGATTGTACAGAAGCGAGAGCATTGTTGACTTTGTGTTCACCGTTTCAAATCCTCCAATTCCCCAATTCCTTAATCCCTCAATTTCCCAATTTTTCTATTGTTTCGTGTTTACAAGTAAGAACAAACCAATTGTCCCAAAAAGGATATTGGCAAACCAGGCTGCAACAATCGGCGGTACGACTCCTGAATAACCGATTGTTTGTGCTATTACACATGTTACCAGATAGAGTAGAATAATCCCGAGGCTTATCCCGATTCCTGTGGCTATGCCGACCCCCTTCTCTTTGCGGAGAGCAAGCGGAATACCGATCAGGCTCATTATGACACATATAAATGGGAAAGATAGCTTTATATGCATATCAACGAGATACCGGCGTGCGTCGTACCCTTCGTTAATAATTTTTGTTGCATATTCGCTTAACTCTGCGAACCCCATTTCATCTGAATATTTCACTTCCCTCTTGAAGTCGTCTGGGGTTTCGATAAGGTCGAAAATCTTATCTTGAAAAGTGATTATTTTGTAAGAGCCGTTTTCATCCGCCGTCTTTACAATCCCATTGTGAAAGGACCAGTGGTCTTTCTCCCAGGTTGCACTGTGAGCTTGGATGCGACGGACCAATCTAAAATCACTGTCCAATTGATTGATGATCACACCTTCCAAGGTGTTTGTCCTGCTGTTGAAACTTCGGATATTATAGATGGCGTTTTTCCCTTTATACCATAGTTGTTCGGATTTATAGATGAGTTCATGTGGTTTCTTTTTCACATGGCTTCTCCATATCGTATTTGCCTTGCGATTGGCATAGGGAACGATAAATTCGCTGGTAGCAAAGCCTATTATAGTGATTATAAGCGCAACGGCAATAAAAGGGCTTCCGATCCTTAACAAACTGATTCCGTTTGCCTTCATGGCGATAATTTCATGCCTCCTGGAAAATATCCCCAGCGTAATAATTGTGGACATCAAAACTGCCATGGGAGCCATTTGCACGCTAACAAAAGGGACTTTATGTATAAAATAGGTTAATGCATATTCGGTTGTCTTGGTTTCAATAAAGTCATCGATTTTTTCAAAAAAATCGACGAGCATATAGAGCATGACAAACGCCAGGAACGTAATTGCAAATAACTTAAGAAATTCTGTGCTTATATATCGCGTGATAATTTTCATAGTAACAGTTCAGCTCTCGTCACGTGAACGTACAAATTGGCGAAGGCGTTCAGGCAGCCGATTTAAAAAACTCAAAAGCTTTATCGGTTCTTCTTTAGCAGCTTTTCGCACCATAAAAACTGTCAGAGCTCCGAGCAAAATATTCGGAAACCAAATCCCGAGTGCGGGGTTATAAGCGCCGGATTCACCGAAACTTTTTCCCGCAGCAAAGAGGATATAGTAAAGGAGGAAAACGACAAGACCGAATGACACGCCTCCCGAAGATCCGGAGATCTTGGTCTGCATCCCAAGAGGCACGGCAATCAGGCCAAAAAGAATACAGGACAGAGGGATAGCGAATTTTTTATGAAGCACCATTAAGAAAAGATTATATCGCATGCCCTTGGTCTCGTACGATTTGAGCTTGGCAATCAGTTCTGAGAGAGACATTTCGCTTTTTCCAAGTGCTTCTCCCTTTTTGTTTTTCATTAATTGCTGCAGATCGAGGGATAATTCATATTGACTGAACCAAATAGTATCAGAACTCGTCATGTCTTGACTATCGTAGTGGATATTGCCTTCGATCAGTTTAAGCGCCAATCTCTTTTGCTCGGTGTCGGAGACTATAACCCCTTTTTTAGCAACAATAGTATTTGAGAGTCGTGGATTTCTTTGGTCCGAAATAAAAATATCTTGCAAGAATTTTCCTGAAACGTCTACTTCATTGGCATAAATGACTATATTTTTAAAGTCGTCATTGAAATAGCGGGGTTTTATTCCAGCATATGCCCTTTCGCTTGCCACTGAATAAACCAGCTCATTGAAAGCGCGATTCCCTTTTGGCATGGCATAGATAGCCATATAGCTTGCGCATAGATAAGTAAATACAGAAAGAACAACAACCGGTGGAAGGATCTGATAAAGGCTGATGCCGGAAGCCTTTATCGCGGCCATTTCGTTATCATGAGATAGTCTTAAAAAGGTCAAAAGGACGGCTAACAGCGTGGAAATCGGCAATGTAAATACAAAGGAATAGGGTAGGGTATATAAAATTAAAAGACCTATTGCGGAAGGCGCTACCCCCTTATTTATTATGAGATCTGTAAATGTAAATACCTTTGTGACGAGGAGAACGAAAGTAAAGGTGATGATGCTGACAGCAAAAAACTGGAAAAGTTCTTTTAAGATATATCGATGAATAATACGGGGCATCATTTGTCGTTTTTAAACTGCAATTCATGAAGCTTAAAATATACGCCTTTTGCGGCAAGCAGCTCTGCGTGTTTCCCTTCCTCTATGATTTTTCCCTTTACGATTACAACTATCCTGTCTGCGTTGCGGACGGTAGAAAGGCGATGCGCAATCACGAAAGTGCTGCGTCCTTTCATAAGATTTTCAAGCGCCTTTTGCACAGCAAGCTCTGACTCCGTATCAAGCGCGGACGTTGCTTCGTCTAAAATCAGAATAGGAGCGTTTTTTAAGAGAGCGCGGGCGATGCAGATTCGCTGTTTTTCGCCGCCGGAAAGACGAGCTCCCATTTCTCCAACTATTGTGTCGAACCCCTCAGGAAGGGCTTTAATAAAATCATATGCGTATGCAGCCTTGGCAACCTGGATGATATCTTCCTTTGAAGCGTTCAAGTTACCGTAGGCAATATTGTTTCGAATAGTATCGTTAAACAGGACGGTGTCTTGTGTAACCATAGCAATCTGCTTGCGCAATGACGCGAGAGTGATGTCCCTGATATCCGTATTATCTACCATGATCGAGCCTTCGCATACATCATAGAAACGCGGGATCAGATTGACAAGGGATGTTTTCCCGCCCCCGCTTATCCCTACAAGAGCCAGCACCTCGCCGGCAGACACATGGAGGGTGATATTTTTCAGAACGAGAGCATTCTCATATTTAAACGATACATTACGAAAAGTTACAGAATGCCTTCCAGACGGGATATTTTTAGCATTTTCCTTTTCCCGAACTTCCGGTTTTGTATCCATAATATCATAAACCCGCACTGCGGCAGACAGCCCTTCCTGCAGCGTATTGTTTAGTTTGCTCATCCTTTTTACCGGCTCATAGAGCATCAATACCGCTGCCATAAATGAAAAAAAAGTTCCAGGGGTTGCGGTTCCTTGGATGACCTTGTGTCCGCCATAAAAAACGACAAGGGCTATACCCACTGCTCCCAGTAAGTCCATGACAGACGGGGAAAGGGCACGTATTGTGACGGCCTTTATTTCATAGCGCAACAGACGTAATGTCCTCTGAAAGAACCGGTCACTTTCATAATCTTCCATCCCGAATATCTTGACGATTCTTGTCCCTGTGAAGGTTTCGTGCAGGAGGACGTTCAAGTCGCCGATTGCTTCCTGCCCCCTTGTTCTGGCACGACGCATCCTGTGGCCGAATTTTACAATGGGGATGGTTGCTATCGGAAAGATGATAATAGCCAAAAATGCAAGCTGCCAGTCACGGTAGAATACTACAAAAAGAAGAGCAATGACGGAAAAAAAGTCTTTAAGAATACCGGTTAGGGCATCGGAGAGCATACCCTTAACAAGGCTGACGTCGTTGGTTATCCTGGACATTAGAACACCAGTTTTGTTCCTGGAAAAGAATGATAACGACAGGGCCTGTATGTGAGAATAAAGATCGTCTCTTATTCGTTTGATAATACATTGTCCCATATAATTCATCAGGTAAGCCTGGCCAAAGTGGCAAACTCCTTTAAGAACATAAACGCCGACAATTGCGAGTGGAAGCAGCCTGAGCATGGCCGTATCTTTGCTGATAAAAATGTCGTCTATTACCGGCTTAAATAAAAAGGCAATTGCCGCTGTTGTGCCTGCGACCCCAACCATACATATCATCGCAAATGCCAGACGTGTCCAATGGCCCTTTACAAGGGGCAGGAGTCGTTTTAAGAGATCTATATCGGAAGATTTGAGTTTCTTGTCCATATCATTGACTATTGAATATAAGTTTTAGCAATAATTAACCGCAAAGACGCAAAGATCGCAAAGTTTTAAAGAACATTAACAAAAATCTTTCATTATCTTTCTTTGCGCCCTTTGCGTCTTTGCGGTGAGATAATCAGTTATAAATATTACAAGATCACATGTCCATAGTGATTGTCTACCTGTTTTGTTATACGATTCAGTTCCTTCTCCAGTTGTACACAAAGTTCTTTTTCTTCTTTGGGCATACTATCTTTTGGAACAAAGATCGGGTTTCCGTAGATAAACGTCCCTTTTGTAAATGGATAAGGGAGTATGAACCTATCCCAACTGTCAAATGCCTTGATCCTTTGGGCGCTATAGCTTATTGGTATGATTGGATAGCCGGTCTTCCGTCCCAGGGCAATAACACCGGGTTGTACCTTATAACGGGGCCCCCGAGGGCCGTCTGGTATTATGCCGCCGGTACATCCTTCTTCCTTAAGAATTCGTATCATATTTACCATGGCGCGTGCTCCCCCTCGTGAAGTGGACCCGCGTACAATACGATACCCCTGTAAGCTCGAAATTCGAGCAATAATCTCTCCGTCTTTTGAGTGGCTCACCATAATGGCCCCACCCCATCCTTGATAGAGATAACTGATCATAAGCAGTCTGGAATGCCAGAACACAAAAATGATCTTTTTGGATTCAACCAGTTGTTGAACCGCTTCAAATCCAACGACCTGGATCCTCATGGACCCGAAGATCAGGTTGATAAGGCCCTTTCCTGCGAGACCTATAAGGCTGTATTTTAATTCCTCCAATTGTTCCGTCACTAAAGCATCCTCAGCGCCACTTTGGCGGCCATATCTGATGCGCCGGGGGAACCCAGCTCTTTTCTGATAGCATTAAGTTGCTGTTGCATTGCAGCACGAGCTTTTTTGTTTCTAAGAAGCCTTAAAGCATGGTCAGCAATATTTTCAGGAGATGCCTTGTCCTGAATCAATTCCGGAACTACCTCTTTGCCGGCGATGAGGTTGGCCAGTCCGGCATATTTTACCTGTATCAGTTTTGTTCCCAGCCAGTAACTGAACGGAGATACTTTATATACAATAATCATTGGCGTACCAAATATGGTTGCCTCCAGAGTGGCCGTCCCGGATGCCGAGATTACAAGCGCGGCCGACTTAAGCACCTCATAAGCATTACCCTGTACAATCGATATGCCGGCCTTACATCCCGCTACCATCGCTTCCACCTTATCCTTGTCCAGGGATGGAGCTACAGGTATGATGAATTTAATTCCTCGGACCTCTTCTGAGATTATTTCCGCTGCCTCTATCATCACAGGAAGGAGACGTGCAACCTCCTCGCTGCGACTCCCCGGAAGAAGGCCTATGATCGGTAGTCCCTCTTTGTTAAGAGTGTTGTTAAAATCATCCGGTGATATATTATCTAACAGGGGATGACCTACAAAGGTTACAGGTATGTCATGTTCTTTATAAAAATCAACCTCAAAAGGGAGGATGACCACCATTTCGTTAACCAACCTGCGGATTTTTTTGACGCGGCCTGTTCTCCACGCCCATACTTGCGGACTGATATAATACATGACCGGGATATTCAATTTTTTTGCGGCAGCAGCGAGCCTTAGGTTGAAATCAGGAAAATCGATCAGTATGAGGAGATCAGGGCGTAGCGTCTTTAGATCCTTTTTCAACAGAGAGAGCGCCTTAAGAATTTTGCCGATTTTTGAAAAGACTTCGGAAAGACCTACTACTGAAAGTTCTTCAGACTTGACCCGGATCGTGACCCCGGTTTCTTTCAACGCAGTGCCCCCTACTCCAAAAAAGGCAATAGCCGGCTCTTTTCCCTGTATTGCTTTGACCAGATTAGCCCCATGCATATCGCCTGAGGCCTCTCCAGCAATGATCATTATTCTTTTTCCCACTTTGCCTTCTTTATCTGATCTATAACACTTAGCGCCACTTTTAGAGCATTTCTCCCGTCACGGCCTGAGACTGCAGGCACTTCCCGTTTTGATACACAACGTATAAACGATCGTAATTCCGCGTCTAAGGGGTCTGCCTGTGTAAAATTCATCTGATTTATATCCATGCCGGGGATAAGTCCGGACGGATTTTTACCATCCTGTTTTACTACAGTAATATCACGATTTGCATAATCTACAGATATATACGCGTCCTTTTGAAAAATGCGGATCTTACGCATCGCTTTCATGGAGATACGGCTTGCCGTTATATTGGCGACGCAGTTGTTTGCAAATGTCAGTCTGGCGTTTGCTATGTCTATGGTGGGAGACACCACCGATACCCCGACCGCATCGATGCTCTTAATTTCTGATTTAACAAAATTTAATATGATATCAATATCATGAATCATCAAGTCGAGCACCACATCGACATCGGTGCCCCTTTCCTGATAGGCACTCAAGCGATGAGATTCAATGAACATCGGTTGGTTGATAACACCTTCAAGCGCTATGACCGCAGGATTGAACCGTTCTAAGTGACCGACCTGAATAATCGGTCCCCGTTCGTCAGCGATGTTGATCAAGGTGTTGGCCTCTTCAAGAGTTGTCGTAATAGGCTTTTCAATGAGTACATCTACATCATTTTCCAAAAAGTCTTTACTGATATCGAAATGATACGGTGTTTGAGTGGCGACACTTACTGCGTCTACTTTACCGACAAGATCGTTATGGTTCGTAAACGCCACTGTATTGAATTTATGGGCAACTGACTGAGCCGTGCCCGAGTCTCTATCTACAACCCCTACCAACTCTACGTCGTCCATGCGAGCATACTTTTCAGCATGAAACTTACCAAGATATCCAACACCTACTACGCCAACCTTTATTTTTTCCATTTTTGTAATTTGCTCCTAAACTTTCAAGATGTTGCGATGTTCTATTTTAGGACGAACAAACCCTTTTATCAGAATTACAAAAAAATGAAAACATCTATCCACGAAAAGATTGATTGAGACCTTTGCATAACTGCCATTTCTCCGTGATGCGGCGTCAGGCTTCAAATCTTAATCCTCAAAATACCTAATGTATTCCTCCGGTTAAGATTTTCGCCTTCCTTGCCTGACAAAAAAATGTCGCGTTGTGCAAAGGTCTCTGATTGAGACCTCAATTTTTCAAGTTCCCTTTTTTAGGGAAGAATGTTATCTCTTTTGTAAGAAAAAAGGGTCAGGGTGTCAATATGAGCGAGGAGCGGAGAACGTAGAGCGAAGAATATGGCGGTGTCATTTGAAATATTGTTTGAATCAAAAGAGAATGCGGCCCGGGTGGGGAGACTTACAACCCCTCATGGAGAGATTGAAACCCCGGTCTTTATGCCGGTCGGAACCCAGGCTACTGTAAAGGCATTAACCCCTGAAGAGTTGCAAGATCTCGGTGTATCAATGATCTTGGCTAATACCTATCACCTATACCTTCGGCCAGGGCATGAGGTGATTGCGGGATTTAATGGTCTGCACAATTTTATGCATTGGGACCGGCCTATTTTGACCGACAGCGGGGGGTTCCAGGTATTCAGTCTTGCCAAGCTACGAAAAATTACTGATGAGGGGGTAACCTTTCAGTCCCATATCGATGGCTCAAAGCATGTTCTTACTCCGGAAAGAGCAGTGGAAATACAAGAGGCGCTCGGTGCGGATATCATTATGTGCTTGGACGAGTGTACACCTTATCCCTCATCACGGGAGTACGCCAGATCCTCTCTTGAACTTACAACGGATTGGGCCAAACGTTGCAAGAAGACCAAACAATCTGATCGGTCTGTGCTCTTCGGGATAGTGCAGGGGGGCATGTATAAAGACTTGCGTGTAGAGTCGGCTGAAAGATTGATCGAGATCGGCTTCCCGGGATACGCAATCGGCGGGCTGAGTGTGGGAGAACCACGAGAACTCATGAACGAGATCGCGTCTCACACGCTTCCACTCCTACCGCAAGAGTGCCCCAGGTATGTTATGGGTGTTGGAAAGCCGCAAAATCTGATTGATCTGGTTGCCATGGGCGCAGACATGTTCGATTGTGTTCTTCCTACCCGCAATGCCAGGAACGGACAACTCTTCACCCGAAGCGGCACAATCAACATAAGAAATGCCTGTTATACATCCGACCATGAACCCATAGAGGCAGGATGTACGTGTTACACGTGCCAAAATTATTCCAGATCCTACCTTCGGCACCTCTATATGGCAAGGGAGATCTTAGCGTATAGGTTGAATACAATACATAATATTCATTTTTTTATGAAGCTCATGAAGGAAATTAGATCGGCCGTGCGCGAAGGGACACTGAACAAACTTCAGAAGGAGTATTGTGAAGTAAGAATAGCTTAGCTGTTGAATTATTCCGAAGAAGATTTCTTAGAAGAAGATTTCTTAGAATCGGTTGATTTGGAATTGTTCTCCTGCTTTTTTGAAGATGAAGAATTGCCCGAAGATTTTCCTGCGTAATCAGTTACATACCACCCACTTCCTTTAAGATGAAACGTGGATTGAGACATCAGCTTATGAAGTTTTCCCTTGCAAGCCTTGCATGTGGCTAAGGGTTTGTCGGAAAATTTCTGGAATGCCTCTTCAATCGCGCCACATTTTGCGCATTCATACTCGTATATGGGCATTTTTAAAGATCCTCCTCGAAATAATTGATTTTTTATGAGCCAGTTTCAAAATGTTCAATTTTGTTCGAGATCAAGGAAGGCGAAAATTTTAACCACAGGAATACTTCAAGTATTTCGAGGATTAAAATTTGAGCCTGACGCAGATATCGGACAAAAGGGGACGTTTTGAAGCTGACTCATATGCTATCAATATAATTTCCTCTTCTTGTTTGTCAAGCATTTAAATCGGCATAAGGATGAAGGATCTTGACTTTTTAATGAAAGATTACTAATGAATATACCATAATCATGCAAAATTTTTCACTAGAGGCAGTTTCAAAACGTCCCCTTTTGCCCAATCTCTGCGTCAGGCTCAGATTTAAGTCCTCGAAATACTTGAAGTATTCCTGCGGCTAAAATCTTCGCCTTTCTTGACCTTAGACAAAATGGAACATTTTGAAACTGCCTCTATAGTTCTTTTTTTATGAGTCGAATAGTATAAGGAGTTTTATGTTTATATTTGCCAATTTTTTAAATGCAATTGCGTCGCTTTTAGATATTGTTTTAACAATCTTTATGTGGATCGTTATTGCCAGGGCTATTTTGTCCTGGGTCAATCCGGATCCTTACAATCCGATAGTCCGCTTTATTCACAACATCACCGAGCCGGTACTATATCGGGTCCGGAAGCTGCTCCCTATGAGTTTTGGTGGAATCGATATTTCACCTATTTTGGTATTTTTGGCAATAATATTTTTACAGACATTTGTGGTGAAGAGCCTGAAGATGTTGGCAATGCGGTTACTTTGAGAGGTGAAGGTGATAAAATGAAGATTACTCCCGTAGATGTTCAGCAAAAACAGTTTCGTATGCGTTTTAGAGGATTCGATGTTCATGAGGTGGACAACTTTCTGGAAGAGATAGCAGAATCCCTGGAAGAATTTTGCCGAGAGAACAAACTTCAAAAGGAGGAAATCCAGAGACTTAGAAGGGAAGTTCAGCAATACGAAGAACGTGAAAAGAGTTTTAAGCGCGCTATGATGAATGCGCAGAAGGTCTTGGATGAGATGAAGGGAAACGCAGAAAAAGAGGCGGAGCTCGTAGTTTCGGAAGCTGAGGTAAAGGCCGAAAAGATTCTTAACGCTGCCCATAACCGTCTTGCCCAGATTCACGAAGATATTTCAGAACTGAAGCGTCAGCGTGTACAGTTCGAAGTGCAGTTTCGTTCGCTGTTAGACTCGTATGCAAAAGTCTTGGATGTGGATAAGGAAGACATTGAAGCCCTTGAGGCTGCTGAAGACAAGCTGAAGTTTCTGAAGAAGGGACAGTAGGGATTGAAGATTGACGATTGAAGATCGATGAATAACGAATGACCAATGACCAATGACCGTGGGTTTATCAATACGAGAAACCGAAAAAGGAGTTCTGTTTAAAGCGGTTATTCAACCTCGATCTTCCAAAAACATGATTGTCGGCATCCATGGTGATGCGTTAAAGATCAAATTGACGGCCCCCCCGGTTGAAGGCGCGGCGAACAAGCTGTGCGTCAAGTTCCTTGCCTCCATATTAAAAGTATCCCCATCTGATATAGAGATTGTCAGCGGGCAGAGCGGACGAAATAAGAAGATTCTCGTTCGCTCAGTAACCCGCAAGTATCTGGAGTCAAAACTATCCCTTGTTTAACCACTCAACTACTCA
>JAFDAE010000237.1 GCA_019314005.1 Deltaproteobacteria bacterium
ACTGGTAAAGAACCCCGATCAGGCAAAAATAGGCGGGGACAACCGAGTCAGTACCATTATGTTTGCTGACATAAAGAACTACACCACCTACAGTGAAAAGCGCCGACCGCACGAGGTGGTAAAGATCCTGAATGAATACCTGGCCGAGATGGTCGACGTGGTCATTAAGTACGAGGGCACTCTGGACAAGTTCATGGGCGATGGGATATTGGCGTACTGGAATGCCCCTATTGAGCAGGAGGATCATGCCGAACGCGCGGTCAAATGTACTCTGGAGATGATAGAGAGGATGGAGGGTTTGCGAAGGCAATGGGTCTCAGAGGGTACCGAACCCCTATCTTTTGGTATCGGCATTAATACCGGCGAGGTGATCGTGGGTAACATCGGCGCTGTAGGAAAAAAGATGGAATACACTGCTATAGGCGACAACGTGAACCTCACGTACAGGATCCAGAACGAGAGCAGGCATGTGAACTGTCCGGTAATGACTGCGTCCGTATACGAGCAAGTAAAGGACATCGTGGTAGCAGAGTCCATGGGCCCGGTGATGGTAAAGGGAAAACATATTCCCGTTGCTATCTACGCCTTAAGGAGTATGCATAACGGCGGAAGGGAGGGGGAACAAGATGCGTAAATTATTACTGGTATTTTTGATTCTGGCCTTGCCTTCGCCTGTTCTTGCCGTCCACGATATCAAATTTATAAGCGAGATTAAAGTCGGCCAACCTTTATTTATAGAAGTAGACGAAGAAGGCAGAATATATACGACACAGAAGGACGGAACTATCAGAGTCATGTCCGGAGACGGTGAGACCTTGTTTACCCTTGGTGGCGCAGTCAAAGGCAAAGAACCGATTATTAAAAAACCGGTCGGTATCGACCTTTACGAAGACAAGATTTTTGTTACCGATGATGCCCTTGGGAAGGTGGTAATATTCTCTAAGGACGGCGAGTATCTGGACAGTTTCGGCAAGAAAGGGAGCGGCCCTAAAGAGTTCAAAAAACCCCGGGGAATTTTCGTGTACAACGGCGTGATATACGTGGCCGATAAGGGAAACGACAGGGTACAGGTCTTCGGCCCCAATGGCGTGTACATGGGCTCTATAGGGGTTGAAGGGGAGCAAGAGGATATGTTGCTTGAAGACCCCACGGATGTGGTCGTGGACCACAATGGACTCATTTACGCGGTGGACAATGATAACAGGAATGTGAAGATATTCGACCATACCGGAAAATTTTTAAAAAGTATTGCCGGGATCACGAAACCATATTCTATTGCCCTGGACAGGGACGGGATCTACATCTCGGATGCGGCCAAGCACAATATCAATAAATACGATTTCAATGGGAAACGCCTTTTTACGTTCGGCTCTCAGGGAACAGGGAGAGCACAGTTCAAAGACCTGGCCGGCATTACTTTGGACAGAGAGGGAAAAGTCTACGTGGCCGACACCAAAAGAGGCATAGTGCAGGTCTTTTTCCCTGAAAACACCGGGAGTGACGGCTGGCCTGAAAAATCGCCTCCGCCCAGCGCTGTTAAATGGCTTAGCGAAATCGGCACAAAAGCCAATAAAATATACTCGGCAAGCAGGGGAACTCTGTATGCCGTAAACGAGAAAGAAAGGTCCATTATTGTTATAGAAAACAACAGTGTGGTTAAGACTCTGAAGGTCCCCGAATCAAGGCCCGTCTCTGTTGCGGTGGACCATGAGGGTTTTATATGGGTGGTGGACAAGGCTAAAAAACGTTTGCTTAAGCTAAACGAAAACGGAAAGATTCTCCTTTCCGTGGGATCTTCGGGGAGCAAGGCGGGTTATTTCTCAGGTCCCACGGATATCTCTATTTCGAAAAACGGGATAATATATGTTGCAGACAGGGGCAACGAGAGGGTGCAGGCATTTAATACCGCCGGTGTTTTCCTGAACATCATAGGGGGGGAGGACGCAAACGGATTAATGGAGAGCCCCCTGGCAATTGCCCTTGACAGTGATGACACCTTATACGTCCTTGACGATGACAAGAAGACGGTCTCGCTTTATTCTAATGGGCGTATGTTGACGGAATTCGGAGGCGAGGCCGAAACCGAGTGGCAGTTCGATGATCCTGTGAGCATAGCCGTAACAAACAATGAAGTCTTTGTCCTCGATGCCGGGGTAAACAGAGTCAAGGTTTTTACCAATTCAGGGGAATTCCTCAGGGAATTCGGATCGGAAGGAAACGGTAAAGGGGATTTCAAGAAGCCCTCGGCAATCGCTGTGGTAGACGATATTCTATTTTTAATATCTGATACAGGGAACAACAGAATACAGACATTCAAGACGATGCATACCCCCTCGGCCCCTGTAAATGTGGCGGCAAAGAAGGGAATGAGGAACGTAACGCTTGCATGGGATAAAAAACCTGAAACTTTTGTGGAGATATACCGGATCTACAGGTCCGAACACGACAGCATAGGATTCAAGGAGATAGCCACTGTAAAAGCGAACTCATATAAAGACCACGACGTTGTGCCTGACAAGAAGTATTATTACCGTATCAGCGCCGTTGCACGGGAAGGGAATACAGGCATAAAGAGCGAGGCGGTAAGCGCCGTGCCTACCAAGTATATGCTTTCTCCGCCTTCGGGGTTGAAAGCCATTGCAAACGACCGGTCCGTTGACCTCTCCTGGGAGCCCAACAAAGAAAGTTTCACAGCCTGCTACGTGATATACAGGGAAGAGGGGGGCGAACTTAAGGAGCTGGGAAGGACTGAGTCCGCTGTCTTTTCCGACATATCTCTTAATGCTGAAACTACGTATAATTATTGGCTCAGCGCTGTCAGCTCTGACAGTGCTGAGAGCGAAAAGGTTTCTATAAAGGCGACTACACTTGTATCCACCAGACCTCCCCTTGAAATCGACGTGCTTCAGATGGATGATGTATTCTCAAACACTTACAAGATCTACGAAAACGAGGGGATAGGGCGCGTCAATATCGTAAACAACACAAAGGGTTGTATTTCCAGGCTCAAGGTCGCATTCAGCATTAAAGAGTTCATGGATTTTCCGTGGGAGACGGAGATTGAGAACCTTCCTGCGGGAGAGAGCCACGAATTTGTCCTCAAGGCGGTCTTTAACAATAAGATTCTGAATGTTACGGAAGATACCCCTGTGCAGACGGAAATAAAGGTTTCGTATTATGAGTACGAAAAGCTCAAGATATTTTCAAAGGGCCATACCATCAATATTTACGAGAAACACCGTATGGGGTGGGACGAAAGGGACAGGATAGCCACGTTCATTACGCCGAAGGACTCAACAGTTCTTGAGTTCGCAAGGTCGGTCGTTACCCAGTACGGAGATGTCAAGGACCCCCTTGTCTACGCCGGCGCGCTGTTTGATGCTCTCGGGGTCCTTGGGCTCACCTATATGCAGGATCCGAGCAATCCCTATCAGATTACATCCGGGAAGGATGACTTTGTTGATTATATCCAATATCCAAGGGAGACGCTTAAGCGGAGGTCCGGTGACTGCGACGATTTGGTAAGCCTCTATTCCTCGACCCTTGAAAGCATCGGCATACCCACTAAACTGCTTTTTTGTCCCGGCCATATACTGATGATGTTCTCCACGGGTATTGAAGGCAAGGAGGGAACTGACACGCTGGACGGGATGCTGGTAATCCAGGACGGTTATGTCTGGGTCCCTGTGGAGGTGACCCTTGTAGGCTCATCATTTATGAAGGCATGGGAAGCGGGGAGCCGGAGTTACTACGAGTGGGAAGGAAAGGGCCTTGACATCATGGATATAAGGAGCGCGTGGAACAAGTTCAAGCCCGCGAGCCTGCCCATATCCGACTGGAGACCGGATTGTGTCATGAGAGCCGCCATAGAAAAGAAGTTTGGCGACGAATCAAAGACGATCCGGAAGATACGTGTAAGATTCATGAGCAAGAAACACAACAAAACGATAAAAGCAGACCAAAAAAACGTGAAC
>JAFDAE010000238.1 GCA_019314005.1 Deltaproteobacteria bacterium
GGTCCAGCTAAACGCCCGCGCAGAGTACAATTCGATCACACGAAGGGCCAACGTAAAGATGTGGGGAGGTGAAACCGAAGGTGGTTTTCTTCCCTCTAATCTCTATGACAAACTAACTTCTATTTACCTTCAACCACTCCGTGACCCTGAAAGCGGACTGAAGCCCGGAAGACACTCTCAAGTATCACGACTCATAGATTGCCTTACCGAAGAGGACGAACACGAAGATTTCGAAACGATCGTGAGAGACGCAAATGGCAAGATTCGTGAATTGAAACCAGTAAAAGCCGCAAAAGAGGACATCGATACCCAAATGGTGTCGATAGCTGGAAAGGAACTTACCCAAAAAACAGACCTAATCTTTAGTGATCCGACTTTTTACCGAATCATTGCAGGTCTTCAGCCTGAGATTGAAGATTTGCCGTTCGCTCTCAATGGTCTTGGTTACAATAATCTCGTATTCACAGCCGCGACACTAGGAACACTCAGACGGAGTGCCCCATTTTCCTTTCGAGCTATCTTAGTCGAGGAGCCTGAAGCTCACCTCCACCCTCAACTTCAAGTACTCCTTCTGCGCCACTTGGCAAAAGTAGCTGCCGAAGAAAGTGATAATGAGGTGCAAGTTATCACTAGCAGTCATTCACCTATTCTAGCGAGTCAGGCACCTATCGAATCAATCATTGCAGTCCACGAGGCACAGGGCAACGTTACCGCTGTGTCAGTCTGCTCTGTTGAGTTTGACCCCATATTGAAAAAAAAGCTTCACCGCTTTTTGGATGCGACACGGGCAGAGCTCTTCTTCGCCCGCCGTATCCTGATGGTTGAAGGAATCGCAGAAGCTCTTTTGCTCCCAACACTCGCTAAAATTGCTGGAGGTAGCCTCAAAGATTCCGCAGTCACGGTACTGAACGCCGATGGAATTAACTTCAACGCTTTCCTTCCGCTTTTGGGAGAGGGTCGTCTTGGTTTACCGGTCGCCATTCTCACCGATGGTGATGATAAGAATAAGGAAGGAAAGCCTTCTGCAACTGCTGCTGGCCTAAAAGCTAAAGAGGGCGAGATTCCCAATCTTCGCGTCGAGTTTTGCCAAATCACTTTTGAACACGAACTCGCACGTTCGCCAGAATTGCTTCCATTAATGCTTGCGGCTTACAAATCTATGCACCCAATCAAGGGTGTAGCCCTTGAATCTGACATCCAAGCTCTTGGGTCAGATGAAGAAAAAGCCGACAAGTTTCTTTCAGAGTTTCTTGAAAACAATACTGCCAAAGGTAGATTCGCTCAGGAACTGGCTGGTTTTATCGAACCCGCAGGATTAGCAGCAGATTCAGTGCCGAAATACATTAGAGCCGTTTTTTTGTTTCTGGGCGTTATTAGCAACGAGGAATTTGATGAGCCAAACGGAGAAGCTCCGGGAGCAGATTCTGTGCCAGAATCCAACTGAAGAGCAAAAAAACGCCATCTTTACCGAAGAGTTGGAATATCTCCTCCGTGCGTCGCCTGGCAGCGGGAAGACGTGGACTTCATGCCGGCGGTTTATCTGGCGAGGTGCGAATTGGGACCATCAGGTCGGGGGTCTTGCACTGCTTTCATTCACAAATGCCGCTATACGCGAATTCCACGAGGCAACAATCAGGGTTGGCCGAAGGGATTTGCTCTCAGACCCAAATTATGTCGGGACCTTTGACTCGTTTGTTGAACGTTTCATCATCACTCCATTTGGCCACCTAATTATAGGTTCGTCAAAGAGACCGAAACTATTTATTGCTCCACGGCCTGGAGATTGGGCAAACACAAAGCTTCAAGCTTGGTCAGAGTCTCGCGGCGGCAGAAAACTCAAGGTTCCTGCGTGGGAAATCATACCCTTCCCAAATGATGGAAAAGTAGCCTTCAAAGCATCTAGAAAATTTGGAGGACAAACACTCGAATTCAAGTGGCACAATCCCGTGCAAGAGTTTTTTAGACTAGGGTTTTATACTCACGCGCAACGTGTTTACTTGGCATGCCGTATTCTTTTTGATCGTCCTCACATAGCTGACTGCATTTCACGCCGATTTCCTGAGATCTTGGTCGACGAGGCTCAGGACACAAATATCTGGCTTCTTATTCTTCTCAATTTTCTGCGTGATAAAGGCACGAAGGTCACTCTTGTAGGCGACCCTGATCAGTGTATATACGAATTCAGTATGGCTGATTCGACATCTCTCCCAGCACTAAAGGAAAAATGGGGAATCCCAGAGAAGCCCCTTAGTCAATCGTTTCGCTGTAATTGCAAAATTGCAGAGTCCGTGCGAAACATTAGCGGCAATACTTTGTTTGTCGGGTGTGAGACGAATGGAAACGAATATCATCGTTCCTTTGTGGTGAGGGAACAGAAAGCTGACTTTAGTCAGAGTGTCTCGGAATTCGAACACCTTCTAGTTCGAGCAGGTATTCCACAAACGAAGAGTGCCATTCTCTGCCGGGCACATCATCAGCTTGAATCGATAAGAGGAAAAGTAAACTATACCGCTTTTAAAGGCCTCACAAAAGAAATGGCGCAAGCAGCGTTTTACCGTGATACCAGTAGAGATTATAAAAAGGCGCACAAAATCGTTGAGAATTCGGTTCGTGAAATGACAGATGAACCTGGTTTTTGGGAGGCTTTGGACGACAGCCCAGAGTCGGAGGAGTCGCACAGGGTAAGATTGGCTCTTTGGCAATTTACAAAATCGCCAAATGGGCTCCCCTCTGTAAGAAAAAACGGTTCTGTGTGGATTGATAGTCTCAGAAAGAATCTCACACAATTGCTTGCCACTATAGGGATCTCCCAAATCCCAAAAATGGGACAAAAGATCAGGCGAACAGGGCTGGATACAAATCAAATGGCGTTACCCCTTTTCGAACCCCAAACTATTTTCCCCCCAATTCGACAGGAGACGATTCACCAAGTAAAAGGAGAAAGTATCGATGGGGTCTTGGTTTTAGGGTCAGCTAAGTTTTTTAATACAGTTGTCAAAGCAGTTGAATCAAATGAAAATACTGAAGAACGCCGAGTGGCCTATGTAGCCATGACAAGAGCTCGCCATGCTTTATTGATTGGTCTGCCAGCCTCTCACTTTGACATACATATTACTGCGTGGAAACGATGGGGATTCCATGTTATCTAGTAGAAGCGTTTGAATGCTAACGAATAAGGTTAGATTGTGAGAGCGAAGCGAACCACAATCTGAACCGTTTGTTGGACAAGCCCGATTAACAAATAATAGAAAATATCTTTTTGGGGTATAGTTGCCGGATCAGACAAGAGAGCGGCGGAGCTTCTACTGTTTCATGGAAAACGATCTTTGAAATAGATTTCGCTGATAAAATTACCTGTCAGGGCCATAAAATATCGTTTTTTGAGCGCAGGTATCCCATGCAGTGAGAGTCGGTTTCTAAGACAAACAGTAATGTCGTTTGAGGGTTACATAACGATTTCTCCTTTTTAGGTCATGCGCAGCTGCAGTAGACAGGTTGACTGCCCGGTGGTTTCGCTATCATCGTTCTGATAATTTTCATTCTTGCCCCGCATACGGGGCAGACGATCTTTGCCCGTTTCTTCAATTGTCTAACCATCTTAAAGGGATTAACACGCAGAACCAGCTGCAATATCCTGATGAGTTTCTTACTGCATGGATGGAGGAAACCGTAATCCCTGACCCTGCGAAGGCCTTTTGGCAAAACATGGAGCATCAGCAGGTAGAGGAAATATTCACCGGTGACCGTTCTGGTCTGGCACTGCTTTGTTTTGGAATTGAGATACCTGAAAGTGACCATACCGTTTTCGCATTTCAGACTATCCTTTTCCTGGATAACACCCCTGTAAAGATATCTGCCGAGATAAATTAATGCCTTGTCGCCTTTGCCGACATTTTTGCAGTCAACAACCCATTCCTTCGGGCACTCTTTCGGCACCCGCAATTTATTGACAACGATAGCTTCCAGGAGC
>JAFDAE010000239.1 GCA_019314005.1 Deltaproteobacteria bacterium
ATCAGCAACCGGATTGATCCAACAGGTGTTTCTCCCATCTCCAGTTGCTGTCTTTAGAGAGCTGTACTCTTCGTTTTTTTCAATCGCTATTTTTGAAGACCTGCTTGCCACGGTGTGGCGAACGCTTCTTGGCTTTTTTTTGGGCTGCACGTTTGGGGTAGTCATTGGTCTGATCATGGGCAATTATCGTCGGGTCTATGAAACGATGGAGTTCCCTGTGGACTTTTTCAGGTCCATACCAGCCACCGCACTATTTCCGCTATTCATAGTTGTTTGGGGTCTGGGGGACCAAGTGAAGATTTTCATCGCGGCATGGGCAAGCAGCATGGTTGTATTAATCAATACCATTTACGGAATACGGAGTGTATCCAGTATTCGGCTGATGGTAGCCAAAACAAAGAAA
Organism: Deltaproteobacteria bacterium; assembly: GCA_019314005.1. The sequence continues at coordinate 404 of JAFDAE010000239.1, forward strand.
ATGTCTTCGATCAAGACCTTCTATAAAGTAATGCTTCCTGATGCATTGCCTTACATTATTGCTGGAGCCCGAATCGCACTATCGCTGGCCCTTGTGGTCGAAATTGTAGCGGAGATGTTTCTCGGTTCCCAGTCGGGCCTGGGACGCCGGATCTTCAACGCAACTACAATTTTCGAAATGGAGGAAGCGTACGCCACAGTGTTCGTGGTAGGAGTGTTGGGGTATATTATGAATAAGACAATTGTCGTCGTAGAAAAGAGGCTGGTCCATTGGGCAGCAAGATAGAAAATAATGACTTACGCCTTGCCGAAGAAAGAAGAAAACTATTGAAAAAAGGCGTGAAACTAGTAACGAATCAGCTTCGCAACATAATAGCCGATTCCGAAGATGTGTTTGTTTCTTTCCTAAGCTACAATAAGAGAAACCAACTGTTTGAGCCGATTGATTTAATCAATACCAACCCCCTATTTGAGAAGTCAAAAGAGTTCCAAAGACAGGGTGGTAAGCGTAGCTTCTACTACGCGCGTGAAGCCATCATACAAAATGTAGCTTTAGGATATAACGTGCTTGGGAAAGACTGCCCATGGCACGACGAAATTAAGAAAATAGCAAGAAATCATGCAATAAGGAGCGTGGTATCAACATCAGTTATTTTGGATAATGAACCAGTTGGAGTTATCAACTTCTTTTATACCAGGCCCTTGACAAAACAGACACGGGAAACGACACAACTATCTCTTAACTGTCAAATGACTGCGTTTTCCTTGAGTCAATCAATAGAGAAGATCAGATCAAATGAGCAATTGATGGAGTTGCTCAAAATAGCCCAAGGAACAGTTAATTTACTGGCAGAAGAAATACCTAAAAGCCTGGAGGAAATCGAACACGGGCGCAAAAGACTTAAGGGGTTGCTCACAAATAAAGAAATTTTGAGTTCCCTCACGAGACTGTCCGACCTGACGCCCACAAGTGAGAAATAAGCGGAATGTGAATTGTCAGGCTTTATTTTCTGAAAGCATGATACTAATCCTCTTAGAAGTTTGTAGCATCAGAAGTGAGACGGTACCTATTTGACACTCTGGCGTGGTGGACGTAAGATTATGAGACGGATACTGGTGCAGGTGAGAATGAAGCAACATGTAGCCTGGAACAGCGTTCAGTTCGCATAGCAAATCTAAGACCAAGAACTTGATTGCTTGCTGAGCTGCACCTTGAGTCGTGCAAATACGGAAGCCTGCAACTCCCTAAAAACCGCCAAGTCAGAGGTATTACGGCCAGCGGATGCTTGGATCCACGTACGATAAAAAGGGTTAGCGAAGACGAAACGGGCTGACGCGTGGTGGAAGCGGAGTAGAGATCTACGTTCATCTGAGCAGAGCTCTTTCAGATAGCGAGCTAGGTTCTCGGCCGGATATTGTGGCTGCTCTTGTCTGATCTGGTCGAGAATCTGAGCGTGAGTTGCACCTTCGAGACCGTGTCGTGCAAGTGCGTTTACAATGAGTCTGCAATCATCATATTTTCCTCTTTCGTCTACTCGAAGCGCATTAGCAAGCTCGTGGTCAAAAGTAGCAGATTCCTCTCTTACGTATTTTCTTAAAGCAACGTCCAATTCCTCTTGTCCAATTATAGTAGACTGAGGACTCGTCCTGTCTATGCCAGCAGCGAGACAAATATTAAGACACAAGCGGTGGCAGATAGATGCTAAGCCACTCGAATATTTGATTATATTGGCTTCAACATGTGGCGAAAGCTGAAAGTTTAGAAGACGTTTCCCCTCCTGGATAATCTTCGCTATTTCCGAGTCTGTCAACGAAGGTACTTCAATTTCTGCAACGCGATGCCGCAGTCTCTTGTTGTAGCTAACGACTTTGTGAGCAGAATCGACAGTGCCAATCGCAACAATCTTTAGCTCCGGGTAGTCTTTAGACATATCCATATACACTTTCATCATTCGAGCAAGCTCTTTCTTCACACACTCTTCTGTGTTGTCGAAGTCATCCAGAACCCAACAACAGCCAGCTTCACCCAGAAAGCGGCCTAGGGCCTGAGGCGTTATTTCTGGAGGCAATACCCTTCTCTGCTTGACCCCCGTCTCAGACAATGATTCAGCACCAATTGAGGCTTTGATGCCTGCATACTTAGACGCGACAGATCCGGATAGTTTTCGCTTCTCGCTGCTATTTAGCTCAGCATCGTAAAACGAACCCAACTGGTCGAAGGCATCACGGATTAGTGTGTCTAAACTCTGGTTCTCCATACAGATAGTCCTTATGTAATTCTCACGAATCCGCTCTAACATGTTAATAAGCAGTGTCGACTTGCCGGAGCCAGTGTGTCCATACAGAATAATCTGCATCCCGGTAGTCATAAGGGCATCTGTCAAATTCTCGCCAATTGTTTCACGCTCGACAAAAGTCAAAACCGCTGGCGTAGCCGGAGTGAAGACCTTGTCGACAGGGTATTCTTTAAGTGTCATCCTTTATCCTCACGCACAAATACACTGCTTGTTAGAAAACTGAAGTAGTTCCACAATTCCAAGCAATAAGAGGTGGCCGTAATCTTTCAGGCGAACTCACTGAACCAGCACTTCTATACGCAACTGTAAAACTCTGCAGCCCCTCCCCTTTCACAAGGGACGATACTGACTGCATCTTTTTCTTTACTACTGCCCACAATTTCAGCACGACGGACATTCTTAGCAATCGTTATCTTATACTTACCCAACCCCAAAATTTTGTGAGCATATTCGTGCATCAGCTCGAAGTCGATGGGACAAAAGTGATCAGCCCAAAGCTTTTTCAGGTATTCAATGTCGAGAATATCGGCATCAATGTTTGTCTTGGTCCGTAACAGATCAAAAGCCCGCGAGCCCGGAAAAGGAATGAGTTGACAACAGAATATCTCTTCAAAGGAGGTAAGTTCTTTCAGGCGGCATGCGTGGTCGTAAGTGCGCTTCAAACTTTCCTCCGTCTCACCGGGAAGTCCGATTACATAAGAAGGCGTTAACTCAATTCCAAAATCCTTTAGCAGTTTAGCCGCTTTTAGACTGTCCTCAGGCGATCCACCTCCTTTCCGAGCGGCCCTGTATATTTGGGGATCTCCCGATTCTATGCCAACAAAAATGTGGTTGCAGGGCAGTTGTTTTACTAATTTCAAAGTCTCCGGGTTGATCTCGTCCATGCGGGCAAATATATGCCATGAGGGATTGATATCCTTGGGTTTTGCCTTAATTACAGATTGCAGCCACCCCGTGTCCTGCAAGATCGTATCGCTGAAGTCGACGAGGTAGTCTATTCGGTAGTTCTCGACTAACTCTCGGACTTCCTGCCAGATAATGCTCGGATGCTTCTTGCCGGTCCTCGCTCCTGAACGAGAGCAAAAGATGCAGCCGCCTCCACTCTTTTCCCTCCAGGTACATCCCACATTGGTAAAGATACTCGTGCCTCTATATTTCCATGTAGGGTGATTCTGTTGAAATATTTGTACATATTCATCCAGATCAACGAGGCTGCGATCAGGGTATGGCAAACTATTAAACTCGTGGTTTTGGTTAATAATGAGCGAATCTATTAAATAGGCTCTCTTACTCAAGATGATATCGGGAATAGCCGATGCGTAAACCCCTCCGAGAACAACTTTCGAGCCACGTTTCTTAGCCGCGGCTGCAATCTTTATGGCCTGGGGATAAGTCACCGTGTTAGTGTTCAGACCCACAATATCCGAATCAAGTCGAGCAATAATCTCATCATCAGAGATAAGTTCACCATCCAAAATCTCAACCTTGACAGAAGGACATTCCTGTCGAATGTAGGTAGCTATTGATATGAGACCTAACGGAGGGTAGCATCCAGATCTTGAGTTAGAGCGATATTCGCCTGTGGTCGGTTGAATGAGCTGTACCTTCATACGAGACTTTTCTCCTCGGAGAACTGCTTTGAAGTCATTTTGCGATGACAATACCCCAAAACGGTCAATAAATCGCCAGCTATGTTGGACACCGTCTCTTTTTCTTTTGCTGTCAGCCGCGCAATTTGCTTTGCATTATGATCAGTCTCAAATTCTGGTATGGAAAAATTCGTACTATGGCATTCGCAAAAATCCAAAACCGATCGCAAAACTTTTGGCGTATCAGCAACAAGATCCTCGTATTTGATGACAATAGACCTTTTCAAATAACTTCGATCCTCCATCAATATTCGATTTGTGTGCAGCCATTGTTCCGCAGCTTCAGCAATGGTGGTCCTTAATCCGGCCATATGCTGCCTATCCGGATCACGCCATCTTTTCCGTCTAATCCCTTCCGATACAGCCATCCCGTTTCTTACAACAATAATAAACGATGCATCCGAAAAAATAGTCTGAAGGAATCGCATTCGCACGGAATTCGCTGGGCTTTTTTCGATAAATCGCCTACATTCTCCGCAGTGTTCTGCGTACACGGCAGCCAGCCTCTCTGCAACGGCTTTTTGGTAATCCTTTTCCGTGAGACGGTATGCCTTCCCAAATCGGGGATGGGCAAACATTCGAAACGTCTGTTTACCCAGAAAGTGCTTCATGCAACGGGGTAGAGCCTTTAAATCCTGACCTTCAGTGGTAGGGCCGGAGAAGTCAGGATGTGACAGAAGGGAACGCCACAAAATTGTTGTGCCACTATTACAGCATCCGACGACAAAAATCGGCTTTTCCAGCTTTCGAACAACAGCAGGCTTATTTGCTGAAATGATGTCCATTTACTATTGCAGCTCCGCCTTGGAAATACTGATCTTGATGTGCAAACAAACGGTCTAACATGGCCCTGATATGCGAATTAGCCCCTTCCATTTTAGGATGTTTCTCAAATGGGTCAGATGACAAATCACAAACTGCGAAATGGTCCTCATAGGGTGAATAGATATGTTTTACAGAACCTTGAATCATTGCCTTTCTTTCAAATCCATACAAAGTACTTTCAACGAAAATTTTTCTATCTGCTATAGGTTTTAGGAGGCTTCTACCATCCAGGTTTGAACGGGCCTCAATCCCTAAGATTTCCAATACTGTCGGATAAATGTCAACAAGACTCACTGGCAAGGAAAC
>JAFDAE010000240.1 GCA_019314005.1 Deltaproteobacteria bacterium
GTTGATGAGGTGGATGCTGATAAGGTGAAGCGTGATCCGCGCCTCCCCTTCGGTCTCCCCGGCGTCAACAAGAGCGGCAAGGTATCCAACGGTAACTATCTCTGGATAAGCTATTTTTACAGTTACCTGAGCGAACGCGGACGTGCAGGATTCGTCATGTCCTCACAGGCTTCAGGTGCCGGGCGGGATGAGGCTAAGGTAAGACAGAAACTTGTTGAGTCCGGAGATGTTGATGTCATGATTGCTATCCGCTCCAACTTCTTCTACACCCGCACTGTCCCATGCGAGCTCTGGTTCCTCAATCGGGGTAAACAGGAAGCCAATCGGGATAAGGTGCTCATGATAGATGCCCGGAACATCTACCGCAAGGTTACCCGGAAGATTAACGACTTTAGCCCCGAGCAGCTCCAGAATCTCCTTGCCATTACCTGGCTCTATCGCGCGCAGGGTGACCGTTTCCTCCGGCTGGTTGGCTCACACCTGGAAAACATGCTGACCGAATCCAAGGTCTGTTTTGAAAAAGAGGTTAATGAAGGGACAGTCATCCACCCATTACCTGATTTCGCGGTGAGCTTGGCTACCTTCCAAAAGACCATGCAGCCGTTCCTTGATTCTTTGCCGGGAGAAGGCGCTCATGCCGAGGCACTCCAGCAGCTGACCGATGGCATGAAGACGTTTAACGAAGACATTGCGTCATTCCTTGCAACTGTTGATAAGGAAAGCACGGTATGGACAGCCCAGGAATATCAGAACGGCGCGCTTAAGGCAACTTCCGAACGGCTGGCAGGGTTGGCTGAGACCAGTCATGATCTCATTAAACAAGCGGATCTCCTCTATAAACTCGCTTCGCGCCTTGTAGATATCTGCGAAAATGAGCTGGAAGCCAAGGAAAGCCCGCTCTGGGTGAACCGTGAAATAGTAAAGGCGCGGAAAACGGCGGACGAGACCCGTCAGCTAGCCGTAGAGCAACTCAAGAAGGTGCGTTACTTCCACCGGCAGGCTGTTTGGCTCATTGAACGCTTTCCGGATGCCGTTCTCAGGGACGTGGAAGGGCTAGTCAAGCTGGTAGACAGGGCGGAGCTAGCCGCCAATGACTGGAGCCTGACGCCGGGGCGATATGTGGGCGTGGCACCGGAGGAAGAAGATGATGGCTTTGACTTTGAGGAGACCCTGCGAGAGATTCATGTCGAACTTGAGGGGCTCAATATTGAAGCGATTGAGTTGGCAGCGAAGATAAAGAAGAACTTCGAGGAGCTGGGGATTTGAGCTGGTCTGACATGCAAATAGAAGAACTCGGGCGTATCGTCACAGGAAAAACTCCGAGCACGAAGAATCCTAATTATTTCAATGGTCAGTATCCTTTCGTGACACCATCAGATATAGATTTCCGTAACTATTATTGTCGAGCAACCGGCACGACGGTTACTGAAGAGGCCAAGACAAAGCATAAAAACCAGTTTATTCCTAAAAACTGCCCAATGATCACATGCATAGGAAATACTATTGGTAAATGTGCAATCTCTTCCGAAGAGTGCGTCACAAACCAGCAAATCAATAGTATTATTCCGTACTCTGATTTCAATTTCCATTTTGTCTATTATCTAATGCTCTATAATGAGCAAGTTATACGCGGTATTGGCATCGGAGGCGGTTCGGCAACCCCGATATTAAATAAAACAAAATTTTCAAAAATAAAGGTTAAGGTTCCACCTAAACCCGTGCGTGATACCATCGCTGATATCCTTTCCGCCTATGATGACCTCATTGAAAACAACCGCCAGCGTATCGCCCTCTTGGAGCAGGCCGCCCGCCTTCTCTACCGGGAATGGTTTGTCTACCTGCGTTTCCCCGGCCATGAGCACGTCAAGATCGTTGATGGTGTGCCGGAGGGGTGGCGAAAAGCATCAGTTTCCGATTTTGGAGAAGTAATAACTGGAAAAACGCCTTCTACAAAACAGGAAAACTATTACGGAGATGAAGTGCCATTTATAAAAACACCAGATATGCATGCCTCATCTGTGGTTGTTAAAAATGAATCATTCCTTTCCGAAGAAGGTGCCAATTCACAATCTAACAAATTCATTCCACCCCATTCAATTATGGTTGCATGTATAGGTAATAAGCTGGGTGTTGTTGCCTTGAATGCGTATCGTGCACAGACAAATCAACAGATCAATAACGTAATACCTTTTGAGGATTACCTCAGATACTATGCTTATTTCGTTCTTACTGATATTAAAGGAATACTTGAAGCAATGGGAGGTGGAGCAACCATGCCCAATGTTAACAAGTCTAAATTCGAATCTATACCTGCCATTATTCCAGAGAAAGAACTTCTTATACAATTTCACGGCGCTGCCACACCGCTGTTTAAGCAAATTCAGACATTTACTGAAGCAAATGTAATACTAAGCAACGCCCGTGACTTACTCCTTCCCCGTCTCATGAACGGAGAGATTGCTGTATGAGCCCGTTTACGGAAGATGACTTGGTGCAGCGCACCACCACGGAATACCTGCGGGATAATCTTGGTTGGGAAAGTGTCTATGCCTACAACACCGAGACATTCGGCGCAGACGGCACGCTTGGTCGTCTTTCTGACCGGGAGGTTGTCCTCACACGCTACCTCAACCAGAAGCTCGTAGAGTTCAACCCCGGTCTCCCTGAAACGGCTTACGAAGACGCTGTGCGGCAGATCGTGGAGACAAGCGTCACCCAGACGACAATTACCACCAATCGCGAGAAGTATTTGCTACTCAAGGACGGTGTCCAGGTAACATTCCGCAACGATAAAAACGAACTGAAGAGACAGCGGCTCCGTGTCTTTGATTTGAATAATCCGGAGAACAACCATTTCCTCTGCGTCCGTGAGCTATGGATAAGGGGAGATATCTACCATAAGAGACCAGATATCATCGGTTTCGTCAACGGCATTCCCCTGCTCTTCATCGAGTGTAAAAACGTCCATAAAGACCTTGAAACAGCCTATAATAAAAACTTCGCGGACTATAAGGACACTATCCCCCACATATTCCATCACAATGCCTTCGTGATGCTCGCCAACGGAATCGAGGCCAGCATCGGCTCGATTACCGGTAAATACATCCATTTCGCCGCCTGGAAGCGCCTTGAAGAGGATGATCCCGGCGTGGTGGATATGGAAACCATGCTCAAAGGTGTGTGTAACAAGCGCACCTTCATGGATCTGTTTGAGAACTTTATTGTTTATGATGAATCATCCGGAAAGCCCATTAAGATAATCGCACGGAACCACCAGTATCTCGGCGTCAACCTTGCTATCCAGGCTGTCCGTGATCGTGAGACTCGCCAGCATAGACTCGGCGTGTTCTGGCATACCCAGGGCGCGGGGAAGAGCTATTCCATGGTGTTCTTTACCGCTAAAGTCCGCCGCAAGCTGGGCGGCAACTATACGTTCCTCATCTGCACTGACCGTGAAGACCTTGACCGGCAGATTTACAACACCTTCGCCGGTTGTGGACTGGCTGATAATGACCGGGAGCCATGCCGCGCTGCCAGCGAAAGGGGACTAAAGAAACTCCTCGGTCAGCACAAGGCATTCGTTTTTACTCTTATCCAGAAATTCCGGCAGGAAGCCGTGTATTCAGAGAGAGATGATATTATCGTTATATCGGATGAAGCCCACCGGACACAATACGGAACGCTGGCGTGTAATATGCGTAATTCCCTCCCTAACGCCAGCTATATTGGCTTCACTGGAACGCCGCTTTTCAAGGATGATCAGATTACTCGCCGCGTCTTTGGTGAGTACATTTCGACCTATGACTTCCAGCGTGCTGTCGAAGATAAGGCAACTGTGCCCCTCTTTTATGATGCTAGAGGTGAAAAACTCGGCATTGAAACGACCGATGTCAACGAGAGAATAGCTGCCAAGCTCGAAGAGCTGGAGATTGAGGATATTGACGTTCAACAACGCCTTGAGAATTGACCACTATTCGAGGGCATGGGAAAGCGGAAAAGCAATACTCGTATGCATCGATAAAATCACCTGCGTGAAGATGTATAACCTCATTACGGATTACTGGAATAAACATATAGAAGATCTGGAAGCTGCATTACATGGGGATTTCAATGCTGAAGATGAAATCATCCAACGTTTGCAGATAGCATGGATGAAGGAAACCCAGATTGGAGTGGTGGTGAGTGAAGAGCAGGGAGAGGTTGATAAGTTTAGGAAACAGGGTCTGGATATAAAGGCTCACCGTAAGTTGCTGAAAGACGGCTTCGTTATCCCCGAGCATCTTCGTCGGAGACCTGAGTTTGCCAGCAAACAACGTCTCGATCCTGACTCCGCCTTCAAGGAAGAGGAGCACCCCTTCCGCATTGCTATAGTATGTGCCATGTGGCTTACGGGCTTTGATGTTCCCAGTCTATCAACCATCTATCTTGACAAACCGCTTAAAGCCCACACCCTGATGCAGGCTATCGCCAGGGCTAACCGCTTCAACGAGGGCAAAGAAAACGGTCTGATCGTTGACTACTGCGGCATTCTCAAGAACCTTCGTAAGGCACTTGCGACGTTTACAGTGAAGCCAATTGATGACGGCGGAGAAGAAATCGACCCGACCAAGCCGCAAGAGGAACTCCTCGAAGAACTAGAGGAGACCATCAGTTTCGTTGAAGTCTTCCTGGTTGAGAGGAATGCGTCACTTACCCCTATCATCGAAAAGACTGGCTTTGAAAGAAATGCTGCCATTTTTGCAGCCAAAGAAGCCGCCAATGAGAATGATGAAACTAGGAAAAGGTTTGAGGTTATCTGCCGGGAGGTGTTTCGCAAGTTCAAAGCATGTATTAATGTCGATGGTGTAAAAACATACAAAAAACAATACGACGCCACGAATATCATTTATCGGAGCCTTCAGGAAGACCGCGAGAAAGCCGATATAAGTGATATCATAAAGCAACTGCACGATATTGTTGATCAGGCTATAGAGACAAGGACTCCCGTCACTGGAGAAGAAAGATCACCCTATGATATATCAGCCATTGATTTTGAGAGACTGAGAAAGGAATTTGAGCACAATCCGGTAAAGAACACCACCACCCAGAACCTCAGGCAGGTAGTTGAAAATAGGCTATCTCTTTTACTTCAGAAGAATCCCCTCAGATCTGACTTACAGGCTCACTACCAGCAGATCGTGGCAGACTATAACCGGGAAAAAGACCGGGCTAACATCGAGAAAACATTCGAGGCACTGTTGAAGTTTATCAAGGAACTGGACGACGAAGAAGATCGTGCAATTCGTGAAGGTCTAGATGAAGAAAGCCTCGCTATCTTCGATTTGTTGAAAAAGCCTCAACTAAGCCCAACGGAAACCAGGCATGTTAAAGAAATTGCGGCTGAACTATTAGAAACGCTCAAACAAGAGAAACTTCTTCCTCTGGAGCGAAGAGACTGGACTACCTGTCGCCTCCTACACTTCAGAAGAGGTAGATATCAAAATGGAAGATGTCTACCGTCATATTTATCGCGTTTATCCCACGGTGCCATCGCCATTTTACGCATAGGGGAAACAGGTGATAGGAATTTGATAGGCTACCGAAATAATATCGGCTATTAGGTCACTAGAAGGCAACGGGTATGAAAGCATATTTAGTAAGAGTGGGAATAGATAGCACAAAACCCAAAGAGAAAAGCCAAGACACCGGACAGTTCAATTCACCTGTTAATATGCAAACAGGAGAATTTGCCTACATACCGATTAAAGAGACTGCCGAAATGATTCCTGAGTATAGAAGAACTTTTCATAATTTCATTAAACCATGTGAATTTATTGGGAAAGAGTTACCGTCACGTCTTTGGAACGAACCTGCTCATGTTGATCCTGATTTTTCAACACTAACCTATGGCGACATCGATGGTAAAAACCCTGAGACAGGTAAGTATAACCGAAGGGGAAAGCCCCTGAGGAATCTTCGAGAAGGAGATATACTAGCGTTTTATGCTGGACTTGAGCCGATTCAGGATAATTCATTTTATGGCAGGATAGTCGATGCACTGATAGGAATATACGTAGTTCAGGAAAGCATCACCGCCTTCGAATTTACGCAACGTGGTCTTGCAGACCAGAATGCTCATACTCGCCGCCACTTCAACGATACTGACATTATCGTAATGGCAAAACGAGACAAACAAGGCAAGATTCTATCAGGACGATTGGATAAATGTCTAGTGATAGGCAACTATCGGGATGGAGCGCATCGAGTGTTTGAGACTTTGTTGACCGAGTGGGGTGGTTTATACGTTCATAATGGATGGATACAACGTAGTGTGGTATTACCGGAGTTTAAAGATCCCGAGAAATTCTTTGATTGGTTCCAAAGAAAAATAGTCGAAAAGGAATCAGCTTGATGCAAAAGAATAATTGAGTAGTATTATATGAACGTTAATACTGAAGTATTGAGCCCAGTTTGAATCTCTTTATTGCATTTTTCGCATAGTATATCCAACGCTCAAGCGACTGTTGGATGCCGGGCTGCAGCCGTCGGACCTGAGTGACAACGGCTCACAAC
>JAFDAE010000029.1 GCA_019314005.1 Deltaproteobacteria bacterium
AAGATAATGTTTGATCGCCAGGATATTCAATTCTGTATTCTGAATGTACTTGCCGGAGTAACGTGGAAGGAACGGCGCTGCAGGATAGATGACATTTGACGACAGTTGATCTTTTACCCATCTCTTGAGATCGCACAGCGCGGGATCCCTACCCGTGTACTTGGTAATTGCCGTGATATCGACAAAATCAAGCGCAGCCAATTGATAAAAATGTAAGATATGAGACTGTATATAATTGGCGCCCAGGATAAGGTTTCTTATCAGTCTTCCATTTTTCGGGGGGGTCACCCCATAGGCCGCGTCTTGGGCCAGAATAGACGCAGTACCATGGGATACGGGACACACGCCGCATATCCTTTGTGTAATCTGCTGCGCATCTAAAGGATCACGCCCTTTTAAGATCACTTCAAAGCCCCGAAACATTTCACCCGAGCTGAATGCATTGATGACTCGATTTGAGTCTATCTCAATGCGGATTGCAAGATGGCCTTCGATCCTTGTAATCGGGTCAATGGTTACTGTCTTGGACATACAATTACTCCTTGTCTTTGGGGTTAATACAAGTACTTATCGGGGGGCCATAAAAAAATCTTTAGTGTTTTTTGTGGCCTACCGATATCTTTAGGACATTAGAGATGTTGTATGATATTGGATACTAAGGGGATCTCACAAGTTTTTCTGTACGAGATCCCTTTCTCTACGGGGTAGCGTGGAGACCTTTAAAAAATATCACGTTTTGCAAAAGTCTCATGTGGTGGTGGGCTTATATAATTTTTAAAAATCAACGAAGTCCTTCTCGCCCATTGGTATAATCTCCTCCGGGGAAACGGGGCCCGCTTTTTTTGCAGGCTTTGCGTCTGCGATAGATTGCGTTTTATAGGCCTTTGGTGTACGTGCGATATTCTTTGGAGCTTGGCGATCTATGCTTACAACGTGTTTTTTATTCGGCGCCTGCCGCATTTTGTTGGACCACTTTGTCCATTTCTGCTACAGCCTTGCTTACCTGTTCGATGCCCTGTGACTGCTCTCGGGAAGCCACCGCGATTTCTCCTACTAACTCTCCGACTTTTGTGGCATTTTTTGTTACCCTGCCAAAGTCTTCGTTAGTCTTTACAACAATCTCTGCTCCTCCCTTGACCTTATTGGTCGTGTCTTCTATTAGTTCTGCTGTATCCTTTGCAGCATCAGACGCTCTCAGCGCAAGGTTTCTGACCTCATCAGCCACTACCGCAAAACCTGCCCCTGCCTCTCCTGCACGAGCTGCTTCTACAGCGGCATTCAACGCAAGGAGGTTGGTTTGAAAGGCGATTTCATCAATGGTTTTATTGATTTTTGCAGTCTCATTGCTTGCCGATGATATTTCATTCATTGCATTGGTTAATTCCGCCATGGATTGGTTGGCCTCGTCGACCACCTGAGATGTTTCAGACATTAAACTGTTTGCCTGCTCTGCGTTGTCGGCATTTTGCTTTGTCATGGAGGCCATTTCTTCCAATGATGAAGAAGTCTCTTCAATGGAGGCTGCTTGCTCGGAGGATCCTTCAGCCAATGACTGGCTCGCTGAGGCAATCTGGACAGCAGCAGACGCTATATTTTCGGTGCCTGATCTCAGTCCTGTAATGTTCTGTTTTAACACAGCGCCAAGTGCATAAGATGCCCACATCGGCGCGACAACAGCAGACAATACAGTGAGTAGCAACGGAGCCAGTAGTGCCTGATTTTGTTGCTGGATCATTACTATGAACATCACCAGCATAGGTATAGCCAACGAAGAAATGGATATAAAGAGAAGTTTTTTACGTATGGTCACATTTTTCATTTTTTAGGCTCCCGTAGTAATCAAAATTGATATAGATTTTGTCTTCTTTTTCGGCAAATATTTAAAAATAGTTAAATTTTTTCCCTATCTTTTGATATTTTTATAATTTTTTTAATAGTTATCAAAATATGTTGGTTTTGTGAGAGGTTAGAGGGCCCGCGCCAGTTGTTTAAAATGGCGGGTCTTTTCCCATGAAAATCCATCTTGCCAACAGGGGAAAAGAGAGTTGTTATGAAAAATAGGATCTGATTCCAGATCGTAGCGCGAAGCCTTAACCGCTTTTCCCCAGAGGGGGGTATGCGGGATAGGGGAATATTCGGCAAGAATTGGTCTAACTCCGCATTGCCTTACGGTTTTAATGGAAATTTCAAGATCAGACAAGCTTTGTCCCGGAAGCCCGAAGAGAAGATATGCCCCGATTTGTTCAGGGGGAAATCCTCCTTCCTTTAGATTATGTATCGCTTGCTCAAATTCTCCATACGCCACCTTATTGTCGAGGTTTGCCCGATTACTAAAGATCGCTGTCTCGAGACCAAGGCGAATGGTTTTAAAGCCTGTACGATAGAGAATCCGGGCGAGTTCTTTTGATATTTGTCTGACATGAAGGGCATTTGGCGTATGGAACCGCACATTGATTCCTCGTCTGATAATGCCTTGTAGTATCGGAACAATATGAGATTCAGCATCGATCAGTAGAGCATCATCGTAGAATGGGAAGTCGCTTATTCCGTATTGCTTATGCCAATAAACGATTTCTTCGATAACCCCTTCAGGTTCTCTTCGTAACATTTTAGGGCTGAGGTATCCGGAAGCGCAGTAGGCGCACCGGAAAGGGCATCCTCTTGAGCTCAGGATCGGGACATAGGGAATATGTCTTTGCAGATCAAAGGCCGGATATGGATAGGCATCGAGATTGTCAAAAGAAAATTTTTGTTGTAGGGGAGAATATTCGGTTAACCGCTTCAAGAGGCTTAGGCATGCCTCCTCCCCAGGGCCTGAAATTACATAATCTGCTCCGGAATAACGGGAAGCGTGTTCATGGCAAAGGGTGGCATAGATGCCTCCCAAAACAATAGGAATGTTTGGAAAGGATTCCTTTACAATGTTAATGACTGCAAAGACTCCAGGGTACCAGTAGGTCATCATGGACGTGACCAGTACAGCATCCGGCTTTGGCCCTTTTGTGATTAATTCTTTGAACAGATTTTCCGGCATTCCATACCTGCTGTAATTTCTCGGAACATCGTTCAGTTGTGCAGGCTTGGGCAGGGGTGTCTTAAAATATGGTCCGCGTCCAAATCGCTGTGATATCGAGTCATGTTCAAACATTGAGGAACGTGAGAAGAATCGGTCAAGGGCATCTATATATGTTATTTTATATCCCTGGGCCTTTAGGGTTCCTGCAATGGTGAGAAGCCCCATCGGTTTTGCCCAGAAATCGTATGCCGCAAAATCATCAATCCAAGGATTGATCAAAAGAATATGTGGGGTGTCTTTGCTCATTAAAAATAGCTCATAGGTAGTTGCTCAATAATCCGGGGAATTTTTGCACCACAGAGGCACAGAGCGCACAGAGATAGAATGTTTTTTTGTTTGCCGGGAGACGACGGCAAACAAAAAGATATCAGCCTACGGCAATATAAAACGTTACGTTGTGACTCCCGAAGGGATAAAAAAATAAAAATCCTCTGTGTCCTCTGTGCCTCTGTGGTGAGTCCGAATAACTTAGCCCAAAATGGCCTTGAAGTAAAGATGGACTTCTGGTACCTAAAATGAAGGTAGCAGATCAGAGAATAAGGAAAACCGCTTCTCTTGGCCTACAATGCCTTTAGGAAGTGTGCGGTTATAGTCAGTGGAAATGGCTGTAGGCTTGCGTTCACCGGTTTCCCTTACTCTCTGATCTGCTACGGAAAAATGGCAGTTGTGCAAAGCTCTCTCAGTGGTAAGTACTCAACAACTAATGACCAATGACAGATAAGAGGAACAAATGCGCGCAGTAATCCAAAGGGTAACGGAAAGCTCGGTTCGGGTCAAAAACGAGGTGGTGGGCAAGATCGGAAGGGGCATGCTGGTACTGTTAGGTGTGTCAGATGATGATAAGGTCGAGGACAGCATTTATCTCTCTGAAAAAATAGTCAATCTTAGGATTTTTGAGGATGAGCATGGCAAGATGAACCGTTCATTGGTCGACATTGGCGGGGAAATGCTTGTGGTGTCACAGTTTACCCTTTTGGCAGACTGCCGCAAAGGCCGTAGACCCTCCTTTGTTAAGGCTGCTTCGCCCGAAAAAGGGGAGGAGTTGTACCGCGATTTTAGTGACAGAGTCGCTTCTATGGGTATCCGGACGGCAAAGGGGCGTTTTGGAGCAATGATGGCTGTGTCGTTGATAAATGATGGCCCGGTTACTATAATTTTTTAGTCGATAGTTCGGAAAAAGATAAACTTTTTCTCTCCGCTTTTTATACTTATCTCATCCAATGGGAGTTGTCTGATTAGTTCTCCCGACTTGTTTAGCAAACACACATTGAGTTTATAATTTCCAGGATCAACAATAGACCTTCCTATTCTGATCTCAGAAGGGAGTGTCTTCCAGCAGCGGAGATCAGCCCTTTCCGTCACTATGGCAGCTATGTTTCCCAGGAGTCCTGCGAAATTGCCGGCAAGATCTCCATACTCTTTCTGTGCGGCCTTCTTTGCCTCTTTGGCTGCCAAGTATTTTAGTGTGGCACGCGCGATTGCCTTGACTGCGATTCGGACTTTTCTATTTTCCAGGTTTTTTACTGCGATTGCGGCTATGTTTTCCCCTAATTCTGTTTTAGCCGTTGTTGTGTTGCCGGTATCCAGATTGGTAGTTTTTATTAAGGAAGAACGTATATTGTAAGGCCTCAACCGATATCTCGGGAATGCAATCTTCATGATATATCCGTCAGGCATGGGCGCCACAATTGCGTCTTCTATCTTTTCCGGGGACTTGCCGTTGTAATGTATGAAATAGAGTTCGCCTTTTTGTTGTTTGTCTGAAAGGGTTAGTTCTTTGCTGCAACTATATTTCTTCTTGTATGTGTTGACTTCTGCTGACCCCATAAAATAAGCCGTGGTAAGGAGATTTTCTTTAAGAGAACTCGGAAGCGGGGTCTTATAGTTTGCCCAGTAATCTTTTACATAGATTTCTTCTGCTTTCTTGTAAGAGATAAAGGCATCGTTTAAGTCTTCCTGTGTCCCGCTGACCTCATAAAGGATCCCCATGAGAAACCGAACAAAGGCATCTTCTTTGTAGATATTTTTCTTGTCTGCCGGATAGTAGCTATTGATAAGATTTAAATTGGAGTCCACCTTTCTTGCCTCAACCAGCGCCTCATCAATCTCGCCCGCCTGAAGATAATTGAGAGCTAAAAAGAGGTTGAGCATAACTCCTTCGAAGTCTTCACCCTTGTATGGGGCCATGTTGTCATTAATTATAAAGGTGGCGACCTGCTTTGATACCGAGGTGGTAAAGAGTTCCTCTACTCTGTTTTCAGCCAGGAGAAGACTTTCAATGCTTTCCCGGTACATTCCCGCATAATGAGCAAGTGTCCCTTTGTCGGCATAGAAAAGGACTGCGTTTCTCTTTGTATATTTCTTCTTATTTTCTTCGATTAGAAGATAGGCGTTTTGATAATCACCCGCAGCTACCATCTCGTCCACCTGGTGATGGAACCGCAAGCTTGGGGCGCAGGCTGTTAGGAGAAGCAATAAAGCAACAAAGGGGACATACCTCTTCATTACTTTCACGTAATAAGGTTTTATCATTATTGATGGTCTCGTAAAAAGTCTTGAGTGTGATAAAGGATGGCTAAGTAAAAAGGTCAATATACAAGGCGTAGTAGCTTTTCAGGTATGAAGGCATACATATGGTATGTCGAATGCCTGAAAAGCTACTACGACGCAGTAGATTGGATTTTTTACGACGCCATCATTATTCAGTATCTTGTATTTACCAGGCTAAATTCGGTCTTTCCACCAATTTCTTAATCTTTTTTTCACCGATCCAGACCTTTCTGTTTGTTTCCAGATCGATCAGTTCCAGATTGACCTGATAATAGATAACGTATTTCCCCTTAATCTGATCTTTGATGGTATTGATCCAACCTTGCATGGCAAAGTCCGCCCCGAGCTCTTTCCCGAATGATTTAGCTGTCTCCGGACTGGTAAAGCCCATAGTATGTTCGGTTCTTTCCTCTCGCAACTCCTGTCTTTCCTCCTTTGAAGCCACCACATCGACCATGCCGGAGTTTATAAAGGCCCTTTCCAGGTCTTTGGTAAAAAGCTGCGCATTGATGTGTTCATGGCTTCTATTCCTTACGCTTTGTACTATAACGACAGGAGGATTCCCCCGATGTTTTTGAAAAAATCTATTGAGCCACGGCTTGCTCAGACAATCATTGGTCATGGCTTCAGATACCATTCGGGAATCGGTGTCATTCCATCTACCGCTCAGGTCTACACTCTCCTCGATATCCATACGGGTTACCTTTGGCCCGGTGGCGCATCCTATTGCCAAGGTTAATAAGCCCACAATGGCCACGAAACAGAAGAGTTTTAATCTTTTTAGCATAAGTTCCTCCTTTGATTAAACAATTAGGTCGGTTAACGGGGTATAATTGCTTTTTTGTACTATATTTGATAGTAAGGCATCTGAAAGCATTACAATTTTTGCTGATCTATTATTATATAAAGAGGGAGGAACACCTGTGTCAAGGTTTTAAAACTCTGCTTATGAATATCAGGTTAATTGTTGTAGGAAAGACCAAGGCGCTATATTTAACCGAAGGCATCAAAGACTATATCCAACGTCTGAAGAGGTATGGAAAGGTCGAGATGGTGGAGGTAAAAGGTGTGCCGGAACGATCGAGTCAGAACAAGGGGTATGTCTTAGACAAGGAGGCGGAACGTATTTTCTCAAAGATTGAAAAGGGGACCTTTTTAATTGTTCTTGAGCGAACAGGACGTTTGTTATCCTCTGAAGAGCTGTCAGAGTTTTTTCGATCTTATCTCGATAGAGGTATAAGGGGGTGGACTTTTGTTATAGGCGGGCCATTAGGAATTGCACCGGCTGTAATAGAAAAGGCAGACCTCGTGCTTTCCATTTCCAAGATGACGTTTACGCACGATATGGCACGCTTGATCCTGTTGGAACAGATATATAGGGCGATGACGATCAGTGCGGGGGTGCCGTATCACAAATAGTTTCCATCCGGAAATAGCATATTTTGCCCCGATACTGCGTTCTCCGCAGGATTTCTATCCTCGACGTAGCGCGGCTACGCCTCCGGTAGAAACCTTTGTGCGGCCTTGTCTTGGGACAAAATCTACTATTTCCGAATGGAAACTAAGTAATTTAACTTATGGATTGGGGAATTTCGGATTTATTTAGCGGGCATAGAGCTTTGGATGCAGCTTGTCAATAAAGTGAAAATGTGATAACGATACCAAAATTCGTCGAATTTATTCTGGGGGTGGGATGAAGGATATTGATGAGCAGATTTTAAAGGTTTCCAAGGAGATTGTGGTCAAGTTTATCGAGGTGGGCCGTATTTCTCCCACGCATTTTAGTGAGATATACAAGTTAATTTACAAGAGTATCAGGGAAGCAGTCCTGGAGCCTGAATCTGATGAATCCTTACCGTCTGAACCTGATCAGTCTTGATGGCGTCGTAAAAAGTCCAATCTACTTCGTTGTAGTGGTTTTCCAGACACTTGACATACCATATGTATGCCTTCGTACCTGAAAAACCACTACGCCTTGTATGTTGGCCTTTTTACTTAGCCATCTTTTATCAAACTCAAGACTTTTTACGAATTCGTCAGTCTTGACTTATTCCTGTTTTTTGATATGAAAAACAATTCCTCGACGTTTTTCAGCTTGAACCGATAAAACTGATAATTTTTTAAGGATATATTATGGGCGCCGAAAATTTTTGGGACATACTCTCTAACATATTGCTTTCACAGACCGGCCTTTTCCATTTGCACTACAAAGTCTTCATCATGTGGGGGATAGGACTCTTTTTTATTTACCTGGCTGTGGCAAAGAAATATGAGCCATTGCTTTTACTCCCCATTGGATTCGGTGTCTTTCTGGTCAATTTTCCGCTGACTCCTCTTATGGGAATTGATGAACACGGCAAGAGAGAATTATTAAATATTTTATTCCATTACGGAATCGAATGGGAAGTGATCCCGTGTCTTATCTTTTTGGGGCTTGGGGCCATGACCGATTTCGGCCCGTTTATCGCCAATCCAAAGACACTTCTCATCGGAGCGGGCGCTCAGATAGGGGTCTTTGTTACATTTATCGGTGTTCTCCTTTTTGGGTTTTCGTTAAAGGAGGCAGCCTCTGTCGGGATTATTTGCGGGGCTGATGGTCCTACAACGATATATCTTACCGCAAAGATAGCCCCACATCTTCTTGGAGCCAATGCCTTAGCGGCCTATACCTATATGGCGATGGTGCCGCTCATACAACCTCCTATCATGAAGTTGCTCACGACGTCAAAAGAACGCAAAATGGTTATGAGACAGCTCAGGCCTGTCTCAAGGCGTGAGAAGCTGATTTTTCCTTTAATTGTTACGGCGATCATAGCGCTGTTAGTGCCCGCGGTAACACCACTGATGGGGATGTTCATGTTCGGCAATTTTATGAAGGAAAGCGGTGTCGTGGACAGGCTTTCACACTCGGCGCAGGGATCTCTGATGAACATTATAACCATATTCCTCGGAGTTTCAGTCGGCGCAACCATGCAGGCGGAAAAATTCCTGACGGCAAAACCACTTTTAGTGTTTACCTTTGGCTTGATCGGCTTTGCCATTTCCACTATGGGCGGCATCATGACGGTTAAGATAATGAATCTCTTTTTAAAGGAAGAGAATAAGTTGAATCCTCTTATAGGATCGGCGGGTGTCTCCGCGGTCCCCATGGCGGCACGTGTCTCCCAATTGGTGGGGCAGAAAGAGAATCCGTCCAACTTCCTTCTGATGCACGCTATTGGTCCGAATCTGGCAGGGGTTATCGGTACTGCGGCTGCCGCTGGTATGCTTATAGCGATGTTTGAGTGAGAGGATAGTCACCGACGCGCCAAAGCCGCTATGGCGACGGAGCGAGGACAGATGTCAGAGAACAGATGACAGATGACAGAAAAGAGAGAAGAGACAACGGATATATGACTACTGCAATTTCTAAAACCAAAAAGCTCCTTTTTGTTCTGATTCCCCTAGTTACCCTTTTTGCCTTTGGTTTTTTACAGCCTGGCTTTTGTGGTGATGAGGCGGCTGCAAACGGAGTTGACTGGAATTATGCGATGACAACTCTTGCCATACGTTTTATCGGAATCTTTGCTGTGCTGCTGACTTTGCAGATGGCTATGCAAATATCCGGATGGCTTTTTAAGCGAATAGAAAAGAAGAACAACAAAGAAATCTCAAAGGCAGAGGAGGTTTCAGAAGGACTCACACCGCAGGAGGCCGCAGCTATCGGAGTAGCGCTTTCCCTATACCGGCGACGGTAATCGAGTAATGAGTTAATGCCGTTGAATTAAGCACATTTTGAACCGCAGAATTTCGAACAAGGAATAATGAATATCGAAGTCATGGAAGACCTTGTCAAACTTCATAATTCGACATTCCTTGTTCAACATTCGATATTCAATAACAAGCTTGAATGCCCTTAGGTCAACAGCATTGAGTAAAGAGTAGTGAGAAAAGGGAGCATACGTCGTAATTCTTTAAGTTAATGCTCACAATTCGTTACTCGCTACTATCCTTCCTGCAATTCCGTCACAAAACACCCGCCCCTTTGGAGTCAATGTACATCGTTTTGGTGTGAGAGATATATGCCCTTCTTTTTCCAGCGCTGAAAGAACAGGCGCGAATTTCCTGCAAAAGTCTATGTCAAACCGTTTGTTCAGGGTTTTAATCGAGATGCCTTCCGCAGTTCTCATGCCTAAATAGATTCTTTCAAGGAGTAAAGCATCGTCATCCAGGTTTTCCTGACCGGCAACCGGTCGTATCCCTTTGTTTAAATCGTCAATGTATCTTTCCAGTGAACGATGATTCCAGGAGCGGACCGGTTCCTGGAACGAGTGCGCAGACGGACCGAGTCCCAGGTATGGGGTGTGCGCCCAATACTTCTTATTATGACGGGATTGGTATTGCTTGCTTTTGGCAAAGTTGGAGGTTTCATAATATATGTATCCGCTCTTTTCCAAAACTTCGATGGTGGTCTCAAAAAGTGACTTCAGGGTTTCGTCACGTGCTGCTTTTATCTTTTCGTGTTCTTTCCACTTGTAAAACAGGGTCCCCGGCTCAAAGGTGAGCATATAGCAGGATAGATGTTCCGGGCTGTAGGATGTTGCTGTTTGAAGTTGGTTGGTCCAATCTTCTTTTGACTGGTCGGCAAGCCCATAGATAAGATCGAGTCCTATATTTTCAAATCCTGCCTCCCGGGCGTTGCGAATCGCATCGTGTGCCTCTTGGGCGGAATGGATTCGGCCCAGAAATTTGAGCGTCTTATCTTTAAAAGACTGAATCCCGATGTTTATCCTGTTGATTCCGACAGTTTTAATCTCTTTGAGGTATTTTGCTGAAATGGTTCCGGGGTTTGCTTCCAGGGTTATTTCCGCCTTTTGGGATACAGTAAAAAATCGATATGCGGCTTTGATTATTGCCGCTATTTCGGCCGGTTTAAGGAGTGAAGGAGTTCCGCCTCCGAGGTATATGGTATCAAAGGAGGGGAGGGGTTTGCCTTCAGGTAGTTTGCGATTATCCTCGACAGAAATGGCTGGAGACCTGCGTTCAGCGATTCCCCTTGCCCCTTCCATCGTTACAAATGAAGATGCAAGCGCCATCTCGTTTTTTAGCGCTGACAGGTAAGACGGGATCAGGTCGAGATTGGTCTGAGAATAAAAGTCGCAGTAGGGGCATTTGCTCAGGCAGAATGGTACATGGATATATAGGCCTGCCGGCTGCAAAGCTATCAATTTTGCTTTTCTGTTGCCTTGATGATCCATCGGGTAAGGCCATTGTCGTCTTCTGTATCAATGATTCCCTTTAGATTATCTACGGGTATTTCCGCACGCGCCATGCTCTTATGACCTCCTGCGGAACCGATAGCGTCGAATGCCTTGACGGCTATTTTCCCTGCATTCTTCCGGATGCCGTCGTTTCTTAGGATAATAATAAGGTCTTTTTTGTATATGGCCGACACAATGCTCCAGGTTACATCGTGGACTCTCATAAAAAAATCGGCGATCAGAACACACAGGTCCGGAGAAGTCACAGGCCCGAGGTGTACGTAAATACGACCCTTGCGGCGCTGCATTTTTTCTATGGCAAGGATATAGGTTTTCAGAAAATCAAATGTTATCTCCGACTGTTCTATCTTGCGGGCAAGATGTATATTGGCATGTCGAAAAAGGTACTGAAACGCCCGAACATCCTCGATTAGCGCGTTTCGTTCAAAATTGCCGGTATCGGTCTTAATGGCGTAGAAAAGGGCTGTGGCAAGTCGGGCGGAGGGGTTAATCTTTGCGGCGCGCAGGTATTCCGTCATAATACTTGCCGTGGCTCCGTAGTCAGGTCGTATATCAGTTAAGGGTGACTTGACTCCGGTCTGCGGGTGATGGTCTATAATCACATCATAAGAAAAATCCTCAAATAAAGGATTGTGAGCAGGCTGAGAATCGATGAGGGCAAAGCGGGAAAAGGAGCTAAGGTCGGTTTTGTTTACATGGTGCAGTCCCGCACGCACGAGGCGAATCATAGCAAGGTTGTCCGGCCGTTTGATTTTATTGATATGTACGATCGTCGTATTTGCTACACGCCGCCAAAGAAGCCTTTTTAGGGCCATGGCGCTTGCAATTGAATCCGGATCCGCATTGATCAGGATGGCAAGGCGGTCTTCTTTGGCAAATTGGGCGTATAGTCGTCGCAGTTTTTCTGCAGCAGAAGTACTCATGTCAGCTCGGTGCGTGGTTAATGTAAGAAACTGCTCAGGTTTGTCAGGTTCAGGGGTTCACGGTTCAAGGTTAAACTGATGGAAGAGAGGCTATACGAATGCGGAATTCATCCGGTTCTTGCAACGGAGTTTTGAGGAAACTCTATGCCGCCTTGTAAATGTGAAGAGAGCAAGGCGAGCAACCGTGAACCCCTGAACCGTGAACCCCTGAACTTTGAACCTGAGCATTTACCAAAATTCTATTCCTGTTTGCTGTATGATTATCAAGAAGAGCGGAAAGATTCAAGGAAAACGTCTACCATTTTTCTCATATGATCTGTCTCTCCCGGCTCCAACCATGTCATTCCCGGATCAGCTTTAAACCAGGTGAACTGCCGTTTTGCGTACCTTCGGGTATCACGCTTGAGGGTGCGGACCATTTCATCAAATGAGAGTTCTCCCCGGAGCAATTTTACGGCATGGGAATATCCGATCGACTGCATTGATTCTAGATCCGGAGAAAAACCATCGTCTAAGAGCCCTTGCACTTCATCCAAAAGTCCTTGTTTGAGCATCCGGTCCACCCTTTGTTCTATCCGTTCGTAAAGAATGGCGCGGTCCATAGTCAAGGCGATTTTGAGCGTCCTGTATGGAATATCTTTGAAGCGATGGGCATTGTGATGTTCTGAAAAAGGACGCCCTGTAAGTTCAAATACTTCCAGAGCCCGGACAATGCGATAGGTGTCGTTGGGATGAATACTTGCCGCGCTCTCAGGATCAACTGCCTGGAGACGGTTGAATAAGGCTTCGCTGCCCAGGGCATCGGCATCAGCCTTGAGCTCTTGTCTTATCTCTTCACTCCCTTCAGGGCACGGGAATACCCCCTGAGTGAGCACCTTGATATAAAGGCCTGTACCGCCTGCCACGAACACAGGCTTTCCAGCTGAATGGAGCCCGTGGATAATAGGCTCTGCCATTTCCCTGAATTGGGCGGCGTTAAACGGCTCGTCCGGTTCAACCACGTCGATCATATGATGCCGCACCCTGGCCTGTTCCTCGGGTGTCGGTTTTGCCGTGCCGATGTCCATCCGCTTATATACCTGCATGGAATCAGCGTTGATGACCTCGGCGCCGAGCGGTTCGGCTAATTTTAGCACTGTCTCGGTCTTGCCGATGCCGGTCGGGCCTGCTATTATGATTAGAGAAGGAATCATGAGGTATATATAACAACTTAGCCACGAATGAACACGAATTTACACGAACAATGTGAACTATCTTATTAAAAAGTCTTTTGGATTAAAGCCTTATTCGAGCCCATTTGTGTCAATTCGCGGCTGGACAATTTTTTTATAAGGAGAAATAGCAAAGACCCCGAAGGAAAGTCCTTCGGGGTCTTTATTGATGCATATATTAAAGCGATGAATTAAAAGTGCACTGTCAACTGAGATACTATTAGGTCTACCTCGTCGATTCCGAGGTAATTGTCTTTGTCAAAGTTATCATGACAATATCCCGCGGAAAGCGTTGTATTGGGGAAAATCCCCAGATGGGCGCATATCCCGTATCGTTCCTCGGGAAGTACCAATAAGTCGTCGGTCATGGCGTACTTGGCGACAATTTCCAAACTTTTGCCCATTACCTCAAAGGAGTAACCGGCCTCGAGGTTTAATACCGACGGGTCAGCCGCCTTTCCATTGCCATTGTCAAGTTCAACAGGGTCAAACTTGTCAAGGGCGTCCATGTATTCGGCCTCAAAAAAAGCGCCGGCAATACCGATGTGAAGATAGGCGGCGTAGGCATCGACTTCGTCCTTGAGGGGTTCGAGCGCATAATTTGCGTCAACACTGAATTGACTCCCCACGTTGTTGTCCCAATGCCCTTTGAACGTACAGACAGAGACAGAGAGTCCGTCAAGTTCCGCCCCGAGCAGTATGGCGTTCCTCTGGGTTTCCCCGAATATAAGGGTCACGGGCGCGTCAACCAGGGGATCATGCACCATGTGGGTTTGTTGCACACCAAAGGGAACGAACATCTTACCGGCAGAGAAATAGAGAGGGAATTCTTCGGTATTTCCCAAGGTTATTACGGCCTCGTCCCACGTTAAACCTTCGTCCTCTCCAGTATGACCTAATACGTCCTCAAGATACATAGTTACATACGAGACACCTGCCTCTTCATAATAGAGCGCGGCAAAGACATTGACCCAGTCGTTGACCTCTGCGTCAAAGTCCAATATGACGTTCATTGTAACAAAGTTGCTACTGGACCCCTTATTTGCATCCATTGCTGCGGGAGCGCCTGTGCGTAAGTCTAAGTCCCCCCAATAATAATCAAAGATGACAAGACCGCTCATCGATACCTTTTCGGAAATTTCACTGAATACGTTGGGCCCTGCTTCTTCTCTCACGTGTACAGCCATGGCAGGCGCGCTGATCACCAAGAGGGCCAACGAAACAATCAAGATTGTCAAACAACTCCTTTTCCTCATTCCAACCTCCTTATGTATTATATCTTTTCTTATGTATAAACTAAAGAGAACCTATTATTAGGCGGGGTAAATTACGATGGATATTTTACAGACGGCAAGCATCACCCCCTTTGGATTTTAAGAAGTGATAAAAATAAACATATTTAACTGTGATTGATAAGCTTTTACAACAATTTTGTCAAGCATTATTGGGAGTTGGTAATTGTTCTACAAATGTAACCTTTCGCGGCGCCTTGTAAGGGGCGAGATATGAGCGGACAAATTTGATGATATCCTTTTCGTCACAGGAATGCTCCGGGTTTGTAACCACAAGGGCCTGGGCTATCTCGCATTTTATCGGATCAGGCTTTCCTACTACAAGAGCTTCCTCAACAGCCGGATGCATTTTCAGAACCTTTTCCACCTCTTTCGGGTAGATATTTAATCCATTGGTAATAAGCATATGTTTTTTTCTGCCGGTCAGAAAGAGGAAACCGTCTTCGTCCAAGTACCCCAGATCGCCTGTACGCAGCCAGCCGTCATTAAGGACAGTGCTGGTCGCCTCGGGGTTTCTAAAATAACCGAGCATGACACCGGGGCCGCTTATCACGACCTCCCCGATCTTGCCGCAAGGGCACTCATTTTCGGCATCATCCACGATCTTTACTATGGTTTCGGGCACAGGGAGTCCTACTGATCCGATCTTCATACGACCATTGATCTGATTGGAGGTTACCACCGGCGCGGCCTCGGTAAGCCCGTATCCGTCCATGATATCGGTGCCGAAACGTTCCTTAAACTGTTCTACCATTCCGGGAGGGGTGGGACATCCACCGCAGAAAGATAGCCAAAGGGCTCCGAGATCATATTTCCCCGCCTGTGGATACGCGAGCATGCCCATAAGTATCAATGGCACGGCGGCCATATAAGTAACCCGGTTTTTTGATAGAAGTTCAAAAAACTGTTCTGTTTCAAAGCGCTCCATCAGTACCATGCTTCCACCGTACTTAATCATGCTCAACATGTTTACCGTTGCGCCGAATGCGTGGAACAGTGGGATGACGGCGATAGATCGGTCCTGTTTGTCTATCCCCTCTATAGCCCTGATGGCTTCCGCGTTTGTAAAGAGGTTGTAATGGCTCAGCACAGCGCCAAGCGGCGTCCCATTCATTGCTGATGTATAGATAATCACCGCGGGGTCGTTTTTTTCAACCAAAACCGTGGGGATGGGTTCTGAGGAGGTGATTAATCGATTGAGCGAGGTCTCTTCTTCCTCACCGTCAACTACTATTATGGTCCGGGTGGGAACCTTTTCTTTCAATTCTTCCCAGATATGGGCCCTGCGGGAGCCTGTTATAAAGATTTTGGCCTCGGAATCGGTCAGATAATGGGTCAATTCATAAGGTGTTGCAGTGGCGTTGAGGGCAACCACTACCCCACCCGCATGTAGGATGGCAAAATAGGCGATGACAAATTCCGGACGGTTTGGCAGCGCGATAGCGACCTTGTCGCCCTTTTTTAGGCCGAGCTTTTGCAGGCCGCCGGCCAGTCTCATCACCCGATCGAGGAGATCGGTATATGAAATTTCCCGGCTATTGAAAAATAGAGCGCTCTTTTCAGGAAATCGTTTGGCAGAGTCTGTAAGTATCAGGCTTAGATTCATGTTTGTTTAGTCATTAAAGATTTTTTTAATTAACCAAAAAAAGATACGATTATTATCATAAATTCTATTGAAGGGCAACTATGGAATTGGGGAATTCAGGGATTATCGGGAGCGTAGATACTTTTCTACAATTTCCACAAATGGGTGGTTGATCTGTGTTGTCCGAATGCCGATTATCTTATCAACAATTGTCCCATATCTTGTAGGATCGCCTTCTCCGGAGCAATGAAAGATTAGCATGTCTCTGAAATTTCCAAAGGTGCCGTAGAGTCTGTGTTCATAATCCATTTCGTAAATATCGCTGAGCATCGGCTGCTGCCTGCTGGAAATAAAATACTGGGAGCCCAATGCAGCGGCTCGAATGGCGTGTCCGATGTCCCACCCAAGGACCTTCAATCCTATGAGAATCCCGGTAAAGAGGTCGCCTGCCCCGAGAGTGGTCTGAAATTGTAGGACGTTATCATCTCCCACAGAGAGTATGCGTTCTAAAAAATTAAATTCTAAGTTTGGATTGAAATCAGTCTTTTTGAGAAATTCCGTTGCAAGGTCCTTATCAAGGCGTTCCGCAAACTTGGCCCCTCTTTTTCCATCCGAAACGATCAGCTTGCCGCCTTCGGTGGAAAAGCTTTTTCTTCCATGGCCCATGGCTCTGGCTGTTTCCTGCATTGTTTTTTCAAGCCCTTTAACTTCCATAGAAGGATCAAGCGTTAATAATTCATCACGGTTCAGTATCATATATTTTACATACGGTAATATTATACGGTAAATTATCTCCTTGCCTGACTCAAAAAATCTCATTTCCCGTTTACTGAAATACCCACCTTCACGGGTCAATTTTGATGCGCATCGAAGAAATGTGGAGCTCAAACAAAGGTATACCGGGATATTAGACCCGTAAGCAATCTGGAGTAGAAAGAGTATATGCCGCAACTCTTCAGGGTTGGTAATGCTGTTAAGGATGATATCTGTTTCTATAAATTTTTCGTCCTTCCTCAACATCTTTCCCAAGTCTTGATAGCGTTTAAACAGCAGTTCGGGCGCTATGGTCTCCTCATTTGTCCTATTGCTCAGAATGGTTCTGTCGTAATTTTCTCCTTCCGCGGTATGTACTGTGATGACATATCCCTTTCGGGGGATCAGCCCACTTATGTGAACATCCTTTTTCTTGCCGAAATTGACGCCGAATGAATTGTATTCATAGACAATCTTTTCCCACTCCGGCAGGGTAGTATCCGCAAAGAATAAGTGGTAAAAATCGATATCCTCGGTTTTTCCCAACAGCCCTTCACTGTAATAAATGTGGCGCATTGCGGCTATTATGTTTTTGTTATTTCCTCCAAGATTGATTTCAATAGGGGCGCTGATTTTTATCTCGAATATTTTTTCATCAATTAGCTTGCTTGCGTATTTTTCCCGAATCTCTTGTTTTATTGCTTCTAATTCGCCGGTGAGACTGAGATCTTGTGATGGTGATTGCTTGCCGCCGAATTCCAGGTGATAATACGGATGACCGCCAACCTCATGCAAAGAAGAGTTTGCCAGCGGATTAATGACAATCTCTCCACCATCTGATAACGTGCCGCGTAAGATAGTCCCCACAGGGAGAAAGAGTTTATTCTCCATAAATATTGCTCTGTTTTCGGTGCCTTCAAGGATTTCTTCCTTTTTTACTTCAATCCAATAATCAAAGACCGGGACACCCCCAATAAAAATGAATCTCTTTTTAGCCTGCTTAGCTTTCTTTACCTTCATCGACATTGATCCTTTTCATTCTAAGACCTTATATTAGGAATATTATTCATTATAACCACAAATATGAAGATTTTGCAAAAAAAGTCTTTAGAGCCTCTTGCAGAAACAACTTCGTCACGAGATCGTGCGGAAAAGTTCTGCGCAAGGAAGAGGAGTCAAATCGCCGCAGGCGTAGTCCCGCTAAAGCGGGATTGAGGACGATTTTACGACGATGACGTAGCGCAGAACTTTTGCAGCCGATCGCAGTAGATGGCTGTTTCTGCAAGAGGCTCTTTAATGCTTATTCGGTCAAGAAACCTTCAGTCTTGAGTGTTGCCCATAATAGTTTTTTGTCATAGAATAAAAAATGATGAGTAACTACTCAGGTTGTTAGGGAGTTAGGGGTTCAAGGTTCAAGGGTTCACGGTTCACGGTTAAACTGATGGAAGAGAGGCTATACGAATGCGGGATTCATCCGGTTCTTGCAACGGAGTTTTGAGGAAACTCTATGCTGCTTTGTAAATGTGAAGAGAGCAAGGCGAGCAACCGTGAACCCCTGAACCTTGAACCGTGAACCCTTAACCCCTGAACCTGACAAACCTGAGCAGTTACAATAATGATCCCGTAAAGAATCAGCAGTCTTAAAAGAGCGGTTGAACATGGACAACAAAAAAACGCGCCTCTATATTTTTCTAATTTTCGTATCTATATCTTTAGCATATCCTTTTGAACTCCGCGCTGAGTTTTATAAGTATATCGACAAAGAAGGGAAAGTATGTTTCGTTGATGACGAGAGCAAGATACCCATAGAATATAGGGATAGTAAGAAAGTTTATAAAGAAAAATATGACCACCTTTCTGAAAAAGAAAGGTCTATAATGCTTGAAAAGGAACGCAAGGAGCTGGAACTTCTTCGGAAGAGAGAAGACGAATGGTTGTTGGAAGAGCAAAGACGACAGGAGCAACTCGCCAGGGAGCAATATCTAAAAAATCTGGTGACAAAGGTTACCATACGTAGGAATCAAGTACTGGTTCCGGTCACACTCGGTTATGGAGGAAAGGAGATTGAAGGGTTGCTTCTTCTGGACACAGGCGCTGAACTCACAACAGTGCACCGGGAGATAGCGGACCGGTTGAACATAGGTAATTCAAGAAGGATTAATTTGCGGGTAGCAGATGGAAAGGTAATAAAGGCCGGGTTGGCGAAGTTGGATTATATTAAAGTGGGACCGCATAAGAAGGAAGGTATCCATATAGTTATCGTAAGGCATAAGGGCGCTTCAGTCATGCACCAGGGGTTGTTGGGGATGAATTTTTTGCGGGACCTGGGATATAGAATCGATTTTACGAATCAAGTTATAAGGTGGACACAATAAGTAGTGTCCATCCAGAATCGGCATCTTTTGCCCCAATACTGCGTTCTCCGTCCCGCCCTGGCGGGACTACGCCTGCGGTAAAAACCTTTGTGCGGTGGATAGAAAGACTCTTTTAAAATCGGAACGCGGAGTAATTCGTAAGGACTGGAGGGGTAAGATCCGGGTGGCATTGGTCTATCCCAACAGTTATTATTTGGGGATGTCCAATCTGGGGTTCCAGACCGTTTATGAGCTGTTGAATCGATTTGATGACGTGGTTTGTGAAAGGGTGTTTCTGCCGAGCGATGTCGATACAAAAGCGCGTTCTTCCGGAGATCGTTTGATCAGGTCCATTGAATCACAGAGACCGTTATCTGATTTTGAGGTCATCGCTTTTTCCATTTCATTTGAAAATGATTACCCGAATATTTTAACTATCCTGGAATCAGGAGGTATTCCTAAATGGTCATCGGAAAGAGAGGAAGGTTCCCCTTTAATTATTGCCGGAGGAATCGCTGCCTTTTTGAATCCGGAACCTATAGCCCCGTTTGTCGACTGTTTTGTTATCGGGGAGGCAGAGACTGTTCTTGCCTCCTTTTTTGAAGTCTACCGCGAGAGTTCAGACAAGGCTGATTTTCTTGAACGTGTTGCGCGGAAACTACAGTCTGTTTATGTGCCGGCCCTATATGAGGTGACGTACGGTGATGATGGAACGATTTCCTTCTTTCGACCAAAAAAGAAAGGAATCCCTCATAAAATTCAGAGATCGGTTGTAACCGACCTTGCCTCCTGTGACACCTGTACTACGATATTAACCCCGTATACAGAGTTTGAATCAGCCTTTTTGGTAGAGATCGGCCGCGGCTGTTCACATGGCTGTCGCTTTTGTGCGGCAGGTTATGTTTATCGGCCTCCTCGCCTTCGGTCTTCTGACGCATTGAAACAATCTCTTGCAATAGGAACGGAGAGGGCGGATCGCATAGGCCTGGTGGGGGCAGCGGTTTCAGATCTGCCTGAAATTGGGTCTATATGCAAAACAGCTCTGGACCGTGGGGTACGTATATCATTCAGTTCACTCAGAGCAGACTCTATCAGCGAAGAGGTGGCAGATGTTCTAAAAAAGAGCAGAGACAAAACCGCAACCCTTGCCCCGGATGCCGGATCAGAGCGACTGCGTCGCGTAATCAACAAGGGGATTACCGAAGAAAACCTCCTTAATGCTACAGATCTTCTGGTTTCACGCGGCATACCTAATATCAAGCTCTATTTTATGGTTGGACTCCCCACAGAAACACATGATGATGTAAAAGAGATCGTAGATCTGTGCAAAAGGGTCAAGCACCGTTTCCTTAAAACGAGCCGCGGAAAGAAACGGATCGGCAATATCACGGTTAGCTTGAATTGTTTTGTCCCCAAACCTCATACGCCGTTTCAGTGGGCCCCTTTTGAAGAAATCCGGTCTCTGAAGGAAAAGATTAGATTGGTTAAGGATGGTCTAAAGAAGGTGGCAAATGTTCGTGTGCATGCTGATATTCCCAAATGGGCATATATCCAGGCGCTTCTGTCCAGAGGAGATCGGCGTATTGCCGGGCTTTTGGAGATGGTGCATCAAAATAATGGTAATTGGGCCCAAAGCTTGAAGGCCTTTCCCCTCAACCCCGATTTTTATGTGCAAAGAGAACGAAAATTCGATGAAATACTGCCATGGGACTTTATCGACCATGGTATCAAAAAATCGTTTCTGATCAAAGACTATGAAAGGGCTCTCCAAGAAAAGACCGCTCCTATATGTCAGCCTGGACAATGCAAGGTATGTGGGGTATGCTGACAAATATTAACAATGTTGTAGTGTTATTATTTTCAATAAAATGTTTTTAGGGTAACGTAAAGGCTAAACCTCAAAATCCGAAGCACGAAATTCGAAACAATGACCAAAATCCAAATGTTCGAATGACCAAAAAAAGTGGTATCCTACGCTATCTGTTGAGAATATCTGTTTGGGACATTTGGTAATTCGGTCATTTGAATTTGTTTCGGATTTCGATATTCGAATTTCGGATTTTCACGTGCTATATCCAAAAAATAGAATTTTTTCCGAAAGTCTATACCCTAAAAAGAAGCATAAGACTCATGACACAAATCCTTGCGGGAGATATCGGTGGCACCAAGGTAAACCTTGGGATTTTTAGTCTTCAGGTAAGACGTCCTCGTTTGAGGATAATGAAGAGCTATGCGAGCCGGGATTTCCCCAATCTGGAGTCGATATTGGATCGGTTCTTATTCAGCCACCCTGTTCGTCCGGACTGTGCTTCCTTTGCGGTTGCCGGCCCTGTGATAAACGGAAGATGCGTTGCCACAAACCTTCCGTGGATTATAGAAGAAGCGCGGTTACAAGATTTATTGAGTTTAGAGCGAGTCAGTCTGATCAACGACCTGGCGGCTACGGCATATGCGGTCCCATTTTTGAAGTCGTCGGAACTGGTTACGTTGAACAGAGGAGTCCGGCGTAGAGGAACCATTGGTGTCGTGGCGCCGGGTACAGGCCTTGGCGAGGCGTTTTTATATTGGGATGGAGATTCATACCACCCCATGCCCACGGAAGGGGGGCATGCAGACTTTCCTCAGACCAACTCATTGGAAGTGGAATTATGGCGGTGGGTGCGCCGGGGACAACAGCATGTGAGCGTAGAAAGAATACTTTCAGGGCCTGGGCTTGTGCAGATCTATGACTTTCTTAAAACAAAAGAAAAGTGGACAGAGCCAACAGAAGAAAAGGCTCGAGTTATCTCCGAACTGGCCTTGAATGCAAAAAACAAGCTGTGTGAGAAGGCCCTTGACCTTTTTGTTTCCATATGCGGAGCAGAAGCCGGGAATTTTGCCCTTAAGGGAATGACCATAGGAGGGATCTATCTGGGTGGGGGGATTGCTCCCAAGATTCTCGATCGGCTTAAACATGAGACTTTTATGAGGGCGTTTACAGACAAAGGAAGATTTTCGACTTTTCTTTCACATATACCGGTAAAAGTAATATTGAATGAAAGGACGGCCCTGTTGGGAGCGGCGCTCTATGGCCTAAGAAAGTGAAAGAAGCAAAGAATCTCTGCTTGAGAGACTGTAGATGAATTTCGAAATCCGAAGCTTAATTAAACTCGAAATCCTAAATCCGAAATCCGAAACAAATCCGAATGACCAAAATTCAAAATCCGAAACAATATAATTTGGAAGATTGTGCTCTTCATTCGCAAAAAATATGGTCCTGCGGAAAATTGAATAACGTTTTGAAAATTTGGTATTTAAATTTCGAAAATTGTTTCGGATTTCGATATTCGAATTTCGGATTTTTCAAAATCTTGAGCGTTTACTTTATCGCCAAAAACATTTTCTTAAAAGCTATGGGTTGATTAACATAATGTTCCTATTCCTACTCTCCTTTTTTCTGATTTACGGCGGCATGCACGTTTATGCGTACTGCAAGGCGAAGTCTGCTTTGCAGTTCACGCCGGGTGTGGCGGTGACTCTTGCGGCCTTTATGACCCTTATGACGCCGGCGCCTATCCTGGTCCACTTTCTGAAGTCGTGGGGGTTTGAGTTTGCAGCCCGTCTTCTGGCCTACGGTGGATACACGTGGATGGGCTTTCTCTTTCTGTTTTTTTCGTCATCCTTAGCAATGGATTGTTACAATGTTCTGGTACGCCTTCTGGGGGTACTTCCCCGCGTAGATACTTCGAGATTTGTTGTTACCGGTAAAAAACCTTTCTTCGTATTGCTTCTCCTGGTCGTGTCAATAGGGTGCTACGGTTTGTTTGATGCCCGACATATCCGAACTGAGAAGATAAAAATTGTTACCTCCAAGCTACCGCCGGGTTTAGACCGAATAACCATAGCACAGGTATCGGACATCCACCTGGGGTTGACTGTGCGTCACAGTTTTCTTGAGAAGGTAATAGCTATTGTCAATACCGCAAACCCCGACCTGTTGGTCTCAACCGGTGATCTCGTGGACGCGCAAATCAACCACTTGACAGGCCTGGCGGAGTTATTTCAGCAGGTTAAACCAAGATATGGAAAATTTGCAATTACAGGTAACCATGAATTCTATGCGGGTATAAAACAGGCGATTGCCTTTACAGAACGGGCGGGATTCAAAGTGCTTCGAGGCGAAGGGATCACCGTTAAAGGACTTTTCAATATCGTGGGGGTTGATGACCCTGCCGGCATAGGCAGGGGACAGGTGAACCCTAAGGAGGAAACGGAAGTTCTTGGGAGTGTGTCACAAAATCTTTTTACCCTGTTCCTAAAGCACAGACCGGAAGTCCATGAAGACACCGTCGGTCTTTTTGATTTGCAATTGAGCGGGCATACTCACCGCGGGCAGATATTTCCGTTCTCTATTATTACTAAGTTGGCGTATCCTATGCAGAATGGGTTGCACAGGCTCACCGGAGGAGCTGTCCTGTATACCAACAGAGGAACCGGCACATGGGGTCCGCCTATGCGTTTCCTGGCCCCGCCGGAAGTTACTATTATCGAGGTAGTTTCTGATCGTGAAATCGATTGATACAATTATTTTTGATCTGGATGGTACACTGGTTGACTCTATTGCAGATATTGCTCTGGCGGTAAATCTTATGCGTAAGGGCTTAGGACTTTTGCCACTTCCAGAAACAGAGGTTATTTCTTATGTAGGAGACGGTTCCAAAAAGTTGGTGGAGAGATCTCTTCGTGGGGAGTCAACAAAGTTTGTTGAGGGCTTAAAGCTCTTCATGAAATATTACCGTGAACACTTCCTTGATCAGACACGTCTCATGCCCGGAGTAGTCGAAACACTTGAAAGATTCTCCGACAAGAACCTTGCACTCGTAACCAATAAAATGGTGGCTTTCACTGAGGAGATCCTAAATGGGCTCAAGATCCGTGATTATTTCGGTCTTATACTCGGAGGTGATTCTACTGAAAAGATTAAACCAGATCCTGAACCGATCCTGCAAGTGTTAGAATATTTTCGTACACCTTCTAAGAGGGCGGTTATGATAGGAGATCATTACACCGACTTAAAGGCCGGGAAGGCGGCTGGGGTGTGGACTTGTTTTGTTGATGGTTTTGGAAGAATGGGTGATGTTCTGCCAGACATATCTATTGAAAATCTTTTTCAATTGCAGGCACATATCAGATAAGGATAGAGCTCAAAAACAAGCGATAGGTGTTACATCAAAACGTGTGCTGTTTCCTGCAGTACGTAGACATCCCTGAAGAATTCAAAGCAGTCTCGCAGTCGAAGTTCATCAAAGGTATTGACATTTATAAAGTTAATTCCTATCTCATCGCCTGAGCTCCAGGCGACTTCGCTTTCAAGTTCTATCGGGTGGACCTCTGTGGGCGTGTTAATGGTCAAGTAAACCCTGTCTTTTTTCTTCAATGCCCTGCAGCCGGTTTTGATACAAAGGCCTTTGAGGCTGAAATTTTTAGAAATCGCCGGAATGCCGATTAGCTCGCCAAGGGGTGTTACTCCATCTAAGTTTGTTATACCTAAGCCGGGTTTTAGGTTGATGTCCAGATGACAGTCAAGCCGAGGGTAGAGCCTCCGATTCTCATGCATGGTGCACCTCCGAAATAGAACGGTACATTGCAAGGCGCTTAAGATTATTATTTGCCCGCTTTCTCATGATATCGGCAGGTAAGGGAGAGAAACTTTAGGGAAAAATATCCTTTAAATACTTCTTGCAAGTAGTTCAAAACCCCACTATAAGATATTGTAAAAAATATAAGGCGGTTCAAAATTGAACATTTTGAACTGCCTCAATATAATATATTTTTAATATTATCGATCAATTATGGATAAAATAAAAAGAGATATTTCAAAAAAGGTTTGGTGTTTTGTCGTAAGCGTCTTAGCCTTGTCTTCTGTTTATTCCACAAAAGACCGGCGTGCCCGTAGTTGTTGTAACAATGTCAGACATTGGCGGTGCGGAATATAACGATTATGCGAACCGGCTCTATTCTGCCTGGGGCATCGGGAAAAAGGGGCAAGACAAGGGCGTCCTTGTTTTTGTTACGATCAAAGAAAGGAAAATGCGTATCGAGACCGGTTACGGTGTGGAAGGAATTCTTCCGGATGGGCTGGTAGGAGAGATTCGGGATCGGTATATGACGCCTTATCTTAAAGAGGATAGGTTTGGTGAAGGGATCCTTTATGGTGTTGCTGCTATATCTCAGGTCCTTGCCAAGGACGCCGGTGTTGAAATGACAGGAAAGGTTCCGCTGAAAGAGCGACGTTCAAGGGGATCAGGTCTGGTCGGCCTCATCTTTCTTGTTCTTGTTCTCCCACTCCTCTTTTCAAGAAGACGAGGGCGGATGGGCCCGCTCCTCCTTCTCATGCTTCTTGGCGGCCGGGGGGGTGGCTTTGGTGGCGGCGGCTTCGGTAGTTTCGGCGGCGGCTTCGGCGGTTTCGGCGGCGGGATGAGCGGTGGCGGGGGTGCAGGAGGGGGCTTTTGACTTTTTACAGGTGCATCAAGGAGTATTCATGTCCAAGATTCCGAAAGATCCTAAAGAAATATTTGACGAGATCATAAATGATTACAAAGCGCTCTTTGGAGAGGACCTGGTTTCGATCGTTCTTTACGGGAGTGCGGCAAGCGGCGATTATATTCCGGGGAGATCAGACATCAATTTTATGATCGTCCTTTCCGAGGATCGGATTAGGACCCTTGGGGAGGTGCTGGAAATAGTTCCCAAATGGCGCAAGCGAGACGTTGCGGTCCCCCTCTTTGTAACCGAAGAATATATTCGTACATCGCTCGATGTATTCCCGATCGAATATCTGAACTTTCAAAAGAATTATATTCAGGTCTTTGGAAAGGATATCCTGAAAGATATCACCTTTGACGAAAAACTTTTACGACTCCAGTGCGAGCGGGAGATTAAAGGGAAGCTCCTTCTTTTGAGATCAGCCTTTCTCGATTCTGAAGCGAAAAGGAAAAGGCTTGAGGAGATTATCCGGCAGTCTCTCGGGGCTTTTTTCGCCATCTTTAACGCACTCCTGTACCTGAAAGGGAAGCCCATACCGCAACGGAAACGAGAGCTTATTAGGGATGTTTGTGAATTGTTTGATATTGATCGTGCCTTGTTTGAAAAACTCCTCGACGTCAAACAGAAAAAGATAAAGCTTAGCAAAGAAGAAATTTTTTCTCTGTTTAAATCTTATATGATGGAAATTGACCAGCTTGCCAAAATAATAGACAAGATATACCAGGAGGAAAAATGACACAGAGTCAGAAAAAGCTTCTTATTGTCTTTGGAGTTATTGCGTTTGTCATATTGAGCTCGTTCTTGTATGTGAAGGGGAGTTATAATGCCCTTGTTTCATTGGACGAGGGGGTCAAGGCGGCATGGGCTCAGGTAGAGAACCAGCTTAAACGCAGGTACGACCTGATCCCGAATTATATTGAAACGGTCAAGGGGTATGCTAAACACGAAAAAGAGGTTTTCCTCAAGGTAACAGAGGCCCGTTCAAAAGTCGGCGGCGCAACCACGATAAAAGATAAGATTGAGGCTAACAATCAGATGTCATCAGCTTTAAGCCGTCTTCTCTTGGTGGTGGAACGGTACCCTGATCTCAAGGCAAATGCCAATTTTATTCGGCTTCAGGATGAACTGGCAGGCACTGAAAACAGAATCGCTGTGGAGCGGCGGCGTTTTAATGAGATAGTAAAGATATACAATATTAAGGTCAGACGATTTCCTACCAATGTGATGGCCGGTATGTTTGGTTTTGAGAAAGCGACTTTTTTCCAGACGCCCGAGGCTGAGAAAGAAGTACCGAAGGTTAAGTTTTGATGGAAAAGATCGGATTAGTTGTACAAAGGAAGCCAAAGACAGAAAAGCTTGCCCACGAGGTAACCGAATGGTTAAAAGAAAGAGGAATCGAGGTCGTTGTAGAGCAGGATATCCTTGCGATTTCAGATCTGACCTCCCCTTTCCCAAAGGCTCCTTCCGACCTTTCGTGTGTGATCTCATTCGGCGGTGACGGGACATTTTTAGGGGCTGTCCACTGGATACAGGACAGCCGCATCCCTGTCCTGGGGATCAACATGGGGAGTCTCGGGTTCCTGACCGAGGTGTCACGAGGCCAAATATTTCCGATTCTGGAGGAGATGCTGGCCGGAAGCTATGTGATCGAAAAGCGGATGCTCCTTACAGCCTCCGTTATACGCGATGGCCGTGAAGTAATGGCGCAGACCCTGCTCAACGACGTAGTAATCAACAAGGGGATGTTGGCCAGGATGGCCCATATCTACACCACTATTGATGATTTATATCTGACCACTTTCAAGGCCGACGGTCTGATAATCGCAACACCAACCGGTTCAACCGCCTACTCTCTTTCTGCCGGGGGGCCGATCGTATATCCCACGCTGAGCAACATCGTGATCACCCCGATCTGTCCGTTTACCTTGACCAACCGGCCTTTGATCTTACCGGACCATGTGGTGATCAAGGCAAAGGTCGGCGATAGAGACTTTGGATCGTTTTTAACCCTTGACGGTCAGGTAGGGTCGGACATCACATCAGAGGATACAGTCGTGATTCGAAAAGCGCCCCATACTCTGCATATTATTCAGACCCGTGAATACAACTACTTTGAGGTCCTTAAGACCAAGCTTAGATGGAGTGGAAGGTAGTCAATCCTTAACTCCCTTTACTACTTTGGCCAATTTGCCCAATCGATTATGTACCTTTGCAAAGAATGATCCCGGAGTAAAGGTATTGTCTTTGCGAAGCCTTCCCGCTTTTATTCCCGTGAGGATCTCGATTCCTTCCGGGACCGCTTCGATGGCCCATATGTGAAAGTCTCCTTTTTTAACCGTTGAGACAATCTCCTCGCTCAGCATCAGATTCCAGACGTTCTGCTTGGGTATGATCACTCCCTGTTTTCCGGATAATCCCCTTTCTTTGCATACATGAAAGAATCCCTCCACTTTTTGGTTAACCCCGCCGATCGGGAGTATCTCACCTTTTTGGCTGACAGCGCCTGTAACGGCAATTCCCTGAAAGACGGGTACATCGGCTATCGCCGAAAGGAGCGCGAAGAGTTCAGCTGCGGATGCGCTGTCGCCCTCCACAGTATCATAACTCTGTTCAAAACATAGACTGGCCGAAAGGGTAAGTGGCCGTGTTTGCGCAAAATTTTCCTTTAGGTATCCGGTCAGTATCATGACCCCTTTGGTATGAATATCCCCACTTAGATCGGATTCACCGTCAGTTTCTACGCGTAATATCCCCTTTGCAATGAGTTCCCGGGTCTTGTCCTCGTAAAGATTTGAGCGTTGGTCTTTCTCACGAATCGCTTTTTCTATATCTTTCCCTCTAATAAATGAGACGTTCGTATCAGATGCCCACTGATTCGCTTCTTTCATAATCCCGGTCAATTTCCCCATGCGGAGCGTCAGCTTTTCCTGGTCGCCCGCCAACTCCATAGCGTATTCTAAAAGCCTTGACACACCCGCCCTGTCGACATGGCGCAGCCTTTCTCGTTTGCAGATATCGCCGATACAGCGAACATATTTTGTGACGTTTTTTGCTGTATTGTCGAGCACCGTATCAAGATGGGCTTTTACCTTAAACATCTTACAAAAAGCAGGATCATAAAAATATAGGCGCTGATATAGATAAGGCGTTCCTACCAGAATCACTTTTACGTTCAGGGGGATCGGCATAGGTTTTAGCGCTGTTGTAGTAACAAGCCCGAGAAGTTCTCCAAAATCTTCAATCTTGATCTCTCTATTTTTTATAGCCCGTTTGAGCGCTTCCCATGAAAGGTCCGGTTTCAGAACATCAGAGGCCCTCAATATCAAATATCCGCCGTTTGCCCGATGGAGCGCCCCTGTACGGATCAGGGTAAAATCGGTAAACAGCGTTCCATACCTGGCCTTTCGCTCAATGCTTCCAAAAAGGTTGGTGTAGGTCGGGTTGGTTTCGTAGACCACAGGTGCGCCGCTAAGACCGGCATTGTCGATCAATACGTTGACCTCGTAACGCACAAACGAAGGCTCCCGTACCAATTCAACAGGGATTTGCAAGATCTCCCCATCGGATGATTCCACCGGGACATGTTGTGGTTTTTTCTTGAACTCATCGATAGTTCGGAGAATATCCGCTTTCATCTCGTCTATGTATCCCGCCACTTCAGATTGGTCCTTGTACTTTTCCCGACAATCGGATATGCGGCCTTCCACGATGAAAAGAGCGACTTCTTTGTCCAGTTTTTTGAGTTCGTTATTAACTTCTTTTTCGTGTCTCAAAAGATCCCGGTTGGCATTATTTAATTCAATCTGAAGAGCGTCACTTTTTGCCCGGAGGCTGTCCCTTTCTTTGTCAGACATAGACATCAATGTTTCTTCGGGTATCGGCTTTCCGTCTTGAGCAGGGACGACCATCATCTCCACTTCATTTATGTTCAGGATAAATCCTTTTTTCTGGACAATCTTGTTTAGTTCGTCGATTCTCTTGCGGCGTTTCTTGCCATAGGTCATGACAACTTTTTCGCGTCGTTTTCGGTAATCGTCACTGTCAAATACAGCGGGTATCGCGGTCCGTATCGAATGGACCAGCTCATCTATATCCTTTTTAAAACTTCCGGCCTGTCCTGGAAGAAGCCTGAGGGTCTTCGGGTGGTCCGTATCTTTAAAGTTGTAAACATAACACCAGTCAGGGGGTGTCTTGTCCTTCCGGGCTTCTTTTTCAATGAAAGTACGGGCAAGGTAAGTTGTGCCGGTATTGGGAGGACCGGCTACATAGATATTATAGCCGGCGTCTTTCATCTTCATTCCAAAAGTAATGGCGCGGATGGCGCGTTCTTGTCCCATAACCCCGTTTTTTATCGGGTGAAGCTTTTCAATTGTGTCGAAGTTGAAATCCTTTGGATTAACACGCCTTCGCAGGTTTTTGGCAGCTACCTCAAACGATTTTTTCATCATATCCTCGTGTATTTATTCTGTGGTGTAATCGCAAGCAACATATCAGATTATTAACCTAATTCATAGGGTCTCCAGCTTTTTTTATGTCCTCATTTTATCTTTGACAATGAGTTTCGTGCTATTATATACTTTTTAAGTAACTTGGCACTTTTTCATGTCGCCTGCGGCGGGGGAAAATGCGCTGCAGAGCATGGGTTTAGCAAGTTTTAAGACCTACCAACATATGAACCACGATTATCTATAATGCTATTCGAAGCACAAAATTTCATTCAACATTCAATGGTAAGAGTATTTAACATTACTTTCCCAAGCGGGGGGATCAGAGATGAAAAAAATAATTGTAGGGGATGACGGATCTGAATTTGCTCGCAAGGCGCTCGACAAGGCCATAGAGTTTGGAAAGAAAGAAGATATGGAAGTGGTAGTGGTATACGCAATCGAAGAGTTCTGTCCCATAGGCGTTACAGAATTTGATTGTAATGTGGTAAAAGAGATTCAGATGAAGGGAGCAAAAGATATTATTAGGAGTGCTTTGGACATGATACAAGATGCCGGTGTGCGGGGGAGAGATGTGATTGAAGTTGGCAGACCCGCGGATGTGATTATTGAAGCAGCAAAGAAGGAGAATGCTGAGATGATAGTAGTAGCATCTCATGGAAAACACGGAATTAAAAAAATGGCTCTTGGAAGTGTAACTGCAAGGGTGGTAGAATATTCAACAGTCCCTGTCCTTGTCATGAAATGAGACCTTTGCATAACGTGACATTTTTTCGTCAGGCAAGAAAGGTGAAAGTTTTAACCGGAGGAACCCCGCCAGGGCGGGGTTTCGAGGATAGCGCTGACGCTTCACTGCGTGCCAAAATTTGTAGCCTGACGCCGCATCACGGGGCACGAAGTGAAGCGTCAGCGCTCAGATGGCAGTTATGCAAAGGTCTCAAAATGATGATTTTGGAATTTTGAATGTATACAGGAGGTCTAAGATGGGAGAGTTTGAAGAAAAGGCAAGAAAAACATTTTCGGACGAGAGGAAGGAAGATATCTGGGTCCTCATTATATCTGCTGTCACCGTGATTTTGGGTTTGACCGGAATTATAACAAGAGACACATTTTCAGCGCTATTTTTTTAAGGAGGAGGGCGAATAGATGTCAGAAACATCACAAGGTGGGTTCGCGAAATCGATTCCAGGTTTAATCCTGTGTGTAATCTTAGGCTGGTTAGCCCTTCAATGGAACTATTCTATATCTGGGTGGCAAAAAGATTTTAAAGAGTGTCAAAAGATTTTAAAGACAATTGCGGAGGGAGTTGGCAGTACAGCGCCGGTTGAGAAGCCTCTGCCTAAGGAATTTCTGCCCAATGAACCCCTGTCTGAAGAAGTCCTGTCTGAGGAGCCTCTGCTCAAGGAAGCTCTGCCTGAGCCACCTCTGTCTCCATTTGATGCATACAAGGCAAAACATGCGAAACAATATAAGGAGCAATTGGCCCTCTATGAGCAAGGCGAGTTAAAGAAGAAGCCCAAGAAACCCCATATTCTGAAACAAGATGTTTACGAATCACTGATAGCGACCAATGAAATTCCTTTCAAATTCAAATTTGGCGTAAAAATGATCCAGTTTCAGCTCACGTATGTAGCTGTTCTCCTTTTGGGTGGAATGCTTATAAGAAATACAATCGGCATTCCGGATATCTTTAAACCCGGCACTGTGCTTGCCAGACCTATCATTAAGCCGGGCATTGTCTTGCTTGGCGGCTATTATGTATGGTCAAATTTGTTTAAGGTGGGCCTGGCCGCTCTTCTACTAGTAATAATATTTATTTTCGGCACCGTAGTTCTTGTCTCTGTTATAGGGAGAAAGCTGAAACAAGACGAGGGGTTGATCGGGGTAATGGCGGCCGGCACAGGGGTCTGTGGCGTTTCGGCCGCGGTGGCAGTGGCTCCGATTGTGAAGGCAAAACCGAGGGATTTCTTTTATGCTGTTGGGACTTTACTCCTCTTTGGCACATTGGCGCTCTTTACTTTTCCGTATATAGGGAAGGCCCTTGGCATGTCCGAACCTGTTTTTGGTGCCTGGGTTGGGACATCCATTCTGAATACCGCCCAGCTTGTTGCCGCTGCTTCATGGTACGGGCATGATGCATTGTTGACCGCGAACATAATTAACATTGTCAGGGTTGGGTTTATCCCGATAGTTGTCCTTTATTGCATATGGTTTTACTTAGTCAAA
Organism: Deltaproteobacteria bacterium; assembly: GCA_019314005.1. The sequence continues at coordinate 32,202 of JAFDAE010000029.1, forward strand.
GGGGCATCTGCAGAAGGACGGGAAGAGAAGATGAATACATGGCAGGTCATTATGGATAAATTTCCCCTGTTTATCCTTGGATTCTTTGCCATGGTAACCTTAAATGAACTTGGGGTCTTTACAAAAGATCACCAGTACATATTTGGGAAACAATTCTTAAAGATATTTTTTGCCATAGGTTTTGCGGGGGTTGGTTTGAATATAGCGTTTGACGATTTAAAGAAAGCAGGCGGAAAGGCCTTTGTTATCGGCGTTTTTGCCGCGAGTTTCAAGGCTATACTCTCAGCCGTTATAGTGATGCTCCTTGGGACGGCTGTGTTCCAGGTTCACTGATGACTTCTTATGAAGTCAAGAGATGATGATTTCGTAAATCATCAAGAGATTGATAATGGAGATACGGAAAATACTGCTCTGCACCGATGGTGAGGAGCAAACCGCAAAGGCCGAAGACTTTGCCGTGGGTATAGCAAGAAGTACGGGAGCTATCATATGTTCGCTTTATGTTATAAATCCGTTCTTAAAAAAATTTGCCACGGAGATATATGCTGTTGGGAGAGATGAATACCGTGATTACATAGACAAAACCTTACATGAGGAAGGTAATAAGGCATTAAAGGAATTTGGTGACAAGGCCTGTGACCAAAAGGTTAAAGTAATCAAAAAGATGCGGTACGGCAGTCCTGAAGAAGAGATTTTGCAGGAAATGGAAGAGGGTGGGTACGATCTGGTCGTAATTGGTTCCAGGCTGCTTGCCGATTGGAAATCACGTTTTGAATCGTATAACCTGCCGGAAAAAGTATTTAAGAAGGCGGGAAGGAGTGTTGTCTTTGTTAGGTAGTGCCTGAACGAAAAATCCGAATATCTAAATTCGAAACTCGAAACAATTTCGAATACCCGCCTGCCATTGCAAGGCACGAGCGGGCAGGTCAAATTCTCCAATGTTCAAAACAAAATCTTCGGGATTTGCGTCGCTTAGAGCATTTAAACATTCGAATTTAGAATTTGTTTCGGATTTCGTGTTTCGGATTTCGAATTTCAAAAGTAAAATTTGAGGGTTTTCGCTCAGGCACTAAACAGGGAAACAACCTTATAAATAGGTCGTCACTTCCTTGGTTCTGTTTGTGTTGTCTTGGCCGGATCGCCGATCCGACATGACTTTTTCAGTCACGTGGAAATGCCCAACTTGGGCAAGATATATAGCTGAAGCGCCAGCCACACAGCGATAATAGCTACAACGATCAGAAAACTTTTCATGGTTCCCCTTAATAAGATTCCCAAATTAGGCACTGTGTTCTGTATTTGCAGTATACATTTGGGCTTTTGCACTCCAGCCCGGTTTGGAAACATTCAAGACAATAGCCTATATCAAACTGGTCACATATTACAAAAACATCTCTGTCTCTATGAAATAAACAGGTCATGATTCCGTACAAAACTCCGTCATATAGTTATTCCTTCTCTGAAGCTTTAAGAAGTTCAATTCCTTTTTCAGCCGCATCCTGCTCAGCCTCTTTTTTACTTTTTCCAATCCCCTCTGTTGATATATCCGATCCAACGGTCATTCGAATCGTAAAGGTCTTGTCGTGCGATGGTCCGTCTTCACTTATGACTTCATAGTGTGGTATTATTTTAAAACGAAATTGGGCGTGCTCCTGCAACCTGCTTTTAAAATCTTTTTTTATTAGCTTTAGGGCCAGTGAATTCACTCGCTCGGCAAAAAGAGTTTCTATTACCTTTGAGACGGAATCTATCCCTCCGTCGAGATATATGGCCGCAAGCACTGCTTCAAGGGTATCGGCCAGAATAGATTTCTTTTCATAGCCGTGGGCCAGGACCTCCCCTTTCCCAAGCATCAAATATGATCCCAGGGAAAGATCTTGGGCGACATCCGCCAACTGAGTTTCATTAACTATAGCGGCACGCATTTTCGACAGATCGCCTTCATTCATTTCAGGAAAACGTATCATTAAGAGATGGCTTATAATGAGGCCTAAAACAGCATCGCCTAAAAACTCCAGCCTTTCATTGTTTGTGAGCGAGAAGTCGTTTTGTTCATTAACAAAAGAGCTGTGTCTCAAGGCTTCTTGTATGAACTCTATGTTCTTAAATGTGTATTCAAGACTAAGTTCAAGAGGGGCAATGTCTGTAACGCTCATAAGTACTGTCCTGCAAATTTATTCTAAAATGTAAGCTATTAGAATTACATTGAACACATTGATAACGTTTCTTCAATTTAATGGGATTTGCCGCATATG